>CBEULQ010000030.1:0-12160 GCA_965543975.1 uncultured Desulfocucumis sp.
ATGCCTTCCCCGTGAAAGGTGGGCTTAACCCCTATATTGGCCACACCCAGATAGTTGTCCCCGTCCACCCGAACCTTTACTGCGTATACGCCGTTGGCGGGCACCAGTATATCGTTTTCCAGGTCAATGTTGGCAGTGGGGAAGCCAAGAGTCCTGCCCCGCATTTCCCCCGGCACAACCTCGCCTTCCAAAAAGGGGCAATAACCCAGGTATTTCCTTGCTTCCACAACCTCACCGTCTGAAAGCAGGCATCGTATAAGAGTGCTGCTTACGGGAGTTCCTTCTATGCTTACAGGAGGTATAACGTTTACCTCAAAGCCGTAATCTCTGCCTGCTTTAATAAGAGTTTCCGGATTGCCTTTGCCGCTCTTACCGAAAGTATAATTGTAGCCTATACAAACAGAACGGGGTTTCAATTCCCTGCATAAAATTTCAGTAATGAAACGGTCCGGAGTCAGGGACGCAAATTCCAGAGTAAAGGGAAACAGCAGCAATACTTCCACGCCCATGCCGGCGATCATCTTTTGTTTTGCCTGCTGGTTCAGCAACATGGGCGGCGCGCCCTCCGGGTTTAAAACTTTCATGGGGTGCGGGTAAAAGGTGAATACTCCAGAGACCCCGCCTTCTTTCCTGGCATTGTTCACCAGTTCAGAAATAAGACGCTGATGTCCCAGATGCAGCCCGTCGAAATTTCCCAAACCTATATGTAAATTTTTATACCTCTCCCCTAACCCCTGCCAGGTATTAAAAATGTCCAAAGCAACCTTACCCCCATACATTAACTAATCCAGGTGGCCGTACTAAAACTTTCGCCTCGGCCTCATCATTCACCCAATACTTTTACAGGTTTAAAAATTATCCTGCCTTCAGAGTAATCGGCCGCAGCTACTGCCAGTAAGCCGGATGAAGACTTTAACCTTACCATTTGTCCGGGAGCAAGGTCCCCGGGAGCAGATTCTACACCAGGCGCATATAATTTTGCACCTGATTTTACCGACGCGGCAGCCGAATCCCTGACAATCACCGCCGGCATACCGTCCAAAAGATCATCCGTGGGTATCAAGGCCCTGTCAATACCAACCGCATGTTTCATCTCAATCAATTCTTCCAGGGTGTGGGAATTGTTTATAACAAAGGAACCGGCCCTGGTGCGCAGCAAAAAATTCATGTGGGCGCCGCATCCCAGTTTATCCCCTATATCGGTGCATAGGGTACGGATATATGTGCCGGCTGAACAGGCCACGTCAAAAATTGCGGTGGTTTTCCCTGCCCTTAAATTCCACTTTACCAGCTTAATTGAGTGAATTATTACCCGCCTTGGCTTTCTCTCCACCTCTACCCCCCTGCGCGCCAGTTCGTAAAGTTTAACACCATGGTGGCGCACCGCGGAGGTCATGGGAGGAACCTGTTCAATTTGCCCCGTAAAAAAAGGAATTACGCTTTCAAAATTATCCTGCGTCAATCCCCCGGCACTTTTGGCGTATACAATTTCACCAAAAGAGTCACCGGTGTTGGTTTTAGCGCCAAAAACTATTTCCGCCCGGTATTCCTTGTCGCCAGGCAAAAATTCGATAACTCTGGTGGCTCTCCCCAGGCAAAGAGGCAACACCCCAGCCGCAGCAGGGTCAAGTGTCCCGGTATGCCCCACTTTTTTAAATCCGGTAAGCCGGCGCAGGAAATAGACCACATCGTGGGAGGTCATCCCGGGAGGTTTTAATATATTAATCAATCCATCCATAAATTGGGGGCATTCCTTCACGAAATTATTAAGACGCTAGGATTTTAGACAACCCAAGAAGGTTTGTCCCATAAGTTGGGGACATTCCTTCGGCAAATCTGTTAAAAAGTAAGAACTTTCATCCAACATTAGAAGGTGTGTTCCCTGACATAAGTTGGGGACATTCCTTCGTTAAATCTGTTAAAAAGTAAGGAATTTCAACCAACATAAGAAGGTGTGTCCCCTGACCTTATTATTTCCTTTAACGCAGCAGCCACGACCATCCTTTTAATGCCGTCCAAATCGCCCTCTATCACACAGCCGGATGCCCTGACATGACCGCCGCCGCCAAACTTTCCCGCCAGCATACAAACATCTACCTCGCCTTTGGAGCGGAAGCTTATCTTAAATTTGCCGCTGGTTATTTCCCTGAAGAATATAGCTATTTCAACTCCCTTAATAGTGCGAACTATATTGATAAGTCCATCCGTATGTTCATCCCGGGCCGCCAGCCTGTTCAGGGTGCTTTTATCTATGGAGGTCCAGGCGACTTTTCCGCAAGAGCTGATTTCCAGATTCCTCAAGGCTTCTTCCATAACTCTATGGATTACCAGCGGTTTTTCTTCATACAGATTTATATTAATCCACGTGTAGGGAATGCCGGCTTCCATTAACCTTGCCACTTTCCTGAGTGTATCCGGGGTGGTATTTTCGTATTGAAAGGACCCCGTGTCCGTGATCAGCGACACGTAAAGGTATACAGCCATATCCTTGGTAATCCCGGTGTTCAGAAGTTCTATTAGATCCATCACGATTTCCCCGGTGGCCGCAGCGGTATCGTCTATATAATTATATCCGGCAAAGTCTCCCAAACCCTTGTGGTGATCTATATTAACAACAACCATATCCCTTTCCAGAAGCGGCTTAAGTTTCCCCAGACGCTCGGGTACTGAGCAGTCCAATATTATAAAAGTATCAAATTTCCCCGACAGTGACTCCTCACCAATTATTAACTTATCCATAAGCGGTAAAAATCCGTATATCTCTGGAACAGGATCCGGGCTTGCCATGGTTACATCTTTCCCCAGTTTCTCCAGGGCGGTACCCAAAGCTGCAACCGAACCCAGACAATCCCCATCAGGCATAACATGTCCGCATAAAATAACTTTCCGGGAGTTTCTCAATATCCCGGCAATCTCCGCAAGGCTGTTCATTTTGTATAACTCCTTACCCGAAACTACCTCTGGGAGGCCGTTCCTAGAACATTCGTCTGGCAAATTAAGTGGGCTGTCGACGACTACCTACTGACCACCGAATTTGCCATACTTGTTTTTGAACGGCCTTAAGGATTTTTCTCGAAACTTATGCATAAGCCTCATCAGTCTCCCCCAGGGCTTGGGCTTTCTCCGGCTTTATCTCCGGAAACCTCCTCCAGAAGCTTGATAAGCCTGCTTCCCCTGGAAATTGACGAATCCAGCTTAAAAGACAACTCAGGAGTGTAACGCAGCCTGATACGCCGTCCAAGTTCAGTTCTGACAAAACCTTTGGCGCTTTCCAATGCCTCTATTGTCTTCTGTTGCTCATTCGGTTCACCCAGTACACTGATAAAAATTTTAGCGTAGCGCAGGTCGCCTGACACCTCAACAGATGTGACAGTGGCAAAGCCGATACGAGGATCTTTTAATTCGTACCTGATCATATCCGATACTTCTTTTTTAACAGCTTCGGCCATTCTTTCAGGCCGGTGGGACATAACACCCACCCCCTATGCCAATTCCCTTTTTATAGATTCAGTGGTGAAAGCTTCAATTGTATCTCCCACATGGATGTCGTTAAATCTCTCCAGGGTAAGCCCGCACTCAAATCCCTGCAACACTTCCTTGGCATCATCCTTAAACCGTTTAAGCGAATCAAGTTTTCCCTCATATACAACCACGCCGTCCCGGATTAAACGGACTCCGGCATCCCGGGTAACTTTGCCCTCAAGCACATAACAACCGGCAATAATACCCAGTTTGGATACTTTAAAGGTTTTACGAACTTCAACACGGCCAAGGACAACTTCCTTAATTTCCGGATCCAGAAGCCCGCTCATGGCGGCCTTGACGTCTTCTATGGCGTCATATATAACCCGGTAAAGACGAATATCCACTTTCTCGGTTTCCGCAGCCTTCCGTGCGTTGATATCGGGCCTTACGTTGAAGCCTATGATAATGGCGTTGGATGCCGAGGCCAGCATAATGTCCGTTTCGGTAATGGCACCCACGCCGCCGTGGATAATGTTTACCTTGACCTCATCGGTGGAGAGACGCTCCAATGACTGCTTAACGGCCTCCACAGAACCCTGAACGTCAGCCTTGATAATAAGGCACAGCTCTTTTACCTGTCCCTCCTGGATATGTTTGAAAAGATCATCCAGGGTTACCCTGGAAGTCTGTTTCATCTCCTCCTGGCGCTTTCTGGTTATTCGCTTGTCGGCTATATTCCGGGCGGTTTTTTCATCCTCCAGAGCATAGAAGAGATCTCCCGCCAGGGGAACGTCATGGAATCCCAGAACCTCCACCGGCGTCGACGGGCCGGCCTTTTTAATACGGCGTCCCTTGTCGTCCATCATGGCACGAACCTTGCCGAAAGCAGTACCGGCAACTATGCTGTCCCCTATCCTGAGGGTACCGTTTTGCACCAGTACAGTGGCTACGGGGCCCCGGCCTTTGTCCAGTTCAGCTTCAATTACGGTACCCCTGGCGTCCCGGTCGGGATTAGATTTCAGTTCCCCAACTTCGGAAACCAGCAGAATCATTTCCAGAAGATCTTCTATGCCTTCCCGGGTTTTGGCGCTAACCGGAACAAAAATGGTCTCGCCGCCCCACTCCTCCGGAATCAATTCATGTTCGGTAAGTTGCTGTTTCACCTTGTCTGGTTCGGAGCCAGGTTTATCAATTTTATTAATTGCTATAATAATAGGAACTTCCGCCGCCTTGGCATGGTTGATGGCCTCAATGGTCTGGGGCATTACCCCGTCATCCGCCGCAACCACCAGAATGGCTATATCAGTCACCTGTGCGCCCCTGGCCCGCATGGCTGTAAAAGCCTCATGCCCCGGAGTGTCCACAAAGGTTATCTTTTTATTATTATGCTCAACCTGATAGGCCCCGATGTGCTGGGTAATCCCACCAGCTTCTGTTGCTATAACGTTGGTTTCCCGTATGGCATCCAGCAATGAAGTCTTACCGTGGTCCACATGGCCCATAACGGTAACCACACATGGGCGCTCAACCAGTTTTTCCGGGGGATCCTCCTGTTCCTGCTCAAGCAGGGCCTCGGCATCAAGCTCTATCTTGACTTCTATTTCAAATCCGAATTCCCCGGCCAGAATGGCTGCCGTGTCCACGTCGATCTCCTGATTTATAGTGGCTAGCACGCCCAGAAGCATGAGCTTTTTTATCAGCTCGGCAGGGCTTTTCTTCATTTTTTCCGCCAGTTCCTGAACTGTTGCGGATTCACCGATGACCACCGGTTTTTTCTCCAGAACCGGAGCGGGCTGAGCTTCCCTGGAAACCTGCCTGGCACCCTTTTTCTTGGACTGTGCCGGCCGCAGTTTTCTTTCATCAAAATCATTAAACGCTCGGGCTTTTTCCCTTCCCTTGCCCTGGTTCTGGTTCTTGTTCTGGTTCTGCTGCACCCTGTTCCGGGATTTCTCTGAAGCCTTCACTTTATCAAGATCTTTGGCCTGCTCCGGAACTTTGGGCACCTTCAACTGGTCGGGTCTGGGCCTTCCGCCCCCAGGACCGCCAGCAGGCCTCTGACCCTGGGGCCTGGCCGGAGGTCTGTTACCCTGGTCACCGCCACCGTAAGGGCGGGGACCCTGACCATCGCGTCCTTTAAAGGGCGGCTTTCCATCCCCCTGGGGTGGACGGTTGCCCTGAAACGGACCTCTGTCACCACCAGGATAGGGTTTTCTGAAATTTTGTTGTCCGCCCTGTGCTCCCTGGGGGCGTCCCCGGCCACCATATCCGCCACGGTCCTGTCCGGAAGCGGGTCTGGTCTGTGCCGGGTTCCCCTGACGGGGCGCATTGTTAATATTGTTAGCTGCCGGATGGGTCCGGGCAGCAGGTTGTACATCCGCCTTTCTGGCGGTTTCATATTGTTTATGCTCTTTGGGCGCCGTGCCAGCCTGCGCTGCAGCCTCTCTATCCGGTTGCCTCTCCGGTGATGCCTGTTGGATTCTGGCTTGCTCTCCTGCCTGGGGACCTTTGTCGGCAGGTGTCCCTGGGGGTTTTCCGGATCCCTTTGGCGGTTGTGATGGTCTTGCCTGCATACCGGGTCTGACCGGCCTTTCCTCAAACCTTCTGTCCGGCGGTCTTGAGGGTACTCTGTCTACCAAACCTGGCCCCCTATCCATTTTATGTCCTCCCTGTCTGTGGTCGGCCCTTTTACGCGAGTCATTTGAGGACTGCCGGTGACGGTCCTGCTGACCCGAATGTTTTGGGGGCGTGAATTCCCGTTGGGACGGCTGCTTTGGTCCCCCTGTTCTCTGTTTGTTTTGCTCCCTGGGTATTTCCCTTGGAGACTGCCCCTGTACAGCCTGATGTCCAGATTGCATATCCCCCGGTTTCCCAATTTTATCAACGGCTTCTTTGCTGGGGCCGAATGTTCTCATTATTTGTGCAATCTGGTCGTTTTCCAGTGCGCTTGCAGGTTTTTTGTCCTCCAAGCCCATATCTTTAAGCTTGTTAATAATGTCCTTGCTTTCTATGTTAAGTTCCTTTGCCAGCTCATAAATACGTTTTTTGACCATACAATCACCTCCATAAATGGTCGAGGGTGGCCGCCAGATTTTATGCCTGTTATGTGCAACCGTCCCGGCCACTACTACAAAGCACTCACTTTTCAAGAAGCGCGGTGAGTTAACGGCTGACAGCTGCCGTGGCCACCCACGACAAAAGTGGTTACACCCCTCCCTTTTCCAACGCCTGAATAATGCCCCGGGCCAGATTCCTATCGGTAACAGCCAGTACAGAACGGTGAGGTCTACCGATGGAACGTCCCAGCTCAATTTTCAAGCCGTATTTAATCAAAGGTATGCCGGCGGAAGCGGTCAATTCCTCAAAAGACCTGGCTGTACGCTGTGCTGAATCCTCAGCCAGCAGCAACAGGAAGGCCTTTTTCCGGGAAATGGCCGAACGTGCTGCGGCATCCCCGGATTCCAGCTTACCCGCCCGGCGCGCCAGACCCAAAAGATAATATACCGCATCCGCCATTAATCCTTCAACTCCTGTAACAATGATTCGATTATCTCCTGGGCGATGGGTCTTTGCAGTGCTTTGTCAAGCCGCTTGGCCTTGACGGCCTTCTTCAAACAATCCTTACTGGGGCACACATAAGCGCCCCTTCCCGAAAGCTTGCCTGTGGGATCTATCTCAATGCTGTCCTGGGAAGTCCGTACCACCCGGATTAATTCCTTTTTTGGTTTCATTTCCTGACAACCCACACACATTCTCAGGGGAATTTTTTTTACCCTGGGCACGGTAACCCTCCCTACTCAGCATAATCTTCCTGATAGTATTCGGTGTATCCCTCTTGTTTGTATATTTCCTCCATTTGCGACTCGCTCTTAATGTCTATTTTCCAGTTTGTAAGTTTGGCTGCCAGTCTGGCATTCTGCCCCTCTTTGCCGATGGCCAGTGAAAGCTGGTAATCCGGCACGATCACCCGGGCCACCTTTTCTTCCTCCCAAACTTCCACGGCCACAACCTTGGCCGGGCTCAAGGAGGCGGCCACGAATTTGGACGGATCCGGATCCCACTTGATTATATCAATCTTTTCCCCGTTTAACTCGTTGACAATGGTCTGTACCCGCATACCTTTGGGACCAACGCAGGCTCCTACCGGATCCACGTTTTCATCCCGCGAATAAACTGCTATCTTGGATCGGTAACCGGCCTCCCGGGCAACTGCCTTTAATTCAATTACCCCTTCATGGAGCTCCGGAACTTCCATTTCAAACAGCCTTTTTAAAAGCCCCGGATGTGTCCTGGAAACCATAATCTGAGGTCCTTTGGTGGTTTTTCTCACCTCAATTATATATGCCTTTAACCTCATGCCCTGGCGGTAGTTCTCCCCGGGCATTTGCTCCGATGGGGCCAGTACAGCTTCGGTTTTACCCAGTTCAATGTATACATTCTTCTGTTCCACCCGCTGTACCACACCGTTGATTGTGTCGCCTTCCCGGTTGGCGAATTCTTCGTAAATAATGTTGCGTTCCGCCTCCCGGATGCGCTGCACCACCACCTGCTTCGCCGTCTGGGCCGCAATACGACCGAAATTGCGGGGTGTTACTTCGGTATCCACCACGTCGCCCAATTCGTAGGAAGGATTAACGCTCCGGGCTTCTTCCAGTGATATCTCCAGGCGGGAGTCATCCACATTTTCCACAACAATCCTCTGGGAGTAAACTTTAAAATCTCCCGTTTCCCGGTCGATATGTACGCTTGCGTTTTGCAGCGAGCCAAAATTGCGTTTATATGCAGAAAGCAGGGCAGCTTCAATGGCTTCCAGCAGAACCTCCACTGATATGCCTTTTTCCTTTTCCAGATCCTTTAATGCTTCCAAAAATTCGGTGTTCATCCGCACCGCCTCCCAAAAAACTAAAATTCCACAGCCAGCTTTGCCGATGCTACCTGTTCCATCGGAATAAATAATTCCGTGCCGTTAATATCCAGCTTAACACCCTGAGAGCCGGCCTCGGTTATAATACCGGTAAACTTTTTACTGCCGTTCACAGGCGCAAATGTAGTCATGTTCACCTTATGACCACGAAAACGCTCAAAGTCTTTGACTTTTTTCAGCGGCCGCTCAATACCGGGGGAGGATACTTCCAGGGTATAGGAATATGGTACCGGGTCCTTCTCGTCCAGCAACACATCTAGTTTTTGTGAAACCGCCTGGCAGTCATCCAGGTTGATGCCGCCCGGTTTGTCGATAAACACCCTTAGGTAGTGACGGTTACCCTCCTTGACAAACTCCACGTCCACCAGTTCTATCCCCATACCGTCAATTAGCGGCGCAATCATATTTTCAATAATTCCGGCCACATTGCTCCGGGCCATTTATTTTTCCCCCTTCGATCTTAAGCGCTTATAAAATATTGTTTAGTATAATACGAAAGAGTGGGTGATACCCACTCTACTTGCGAAAAAGATCTTTCTACCGGCCCACAAACCACGTATAGTATACCACATGGGTTTTGTCTTTGACAAGTAAAACCCCTTAAAACCCAAGGCCGTTGAAAAACTGCGCCTGGCACTTTAACTCAGGCTCGCCGTCCAGTATTAATTGGGGACATTCCTCCGACCCTAAAAGCCATGCTCCAAAGGGAGGTGTGTCCCCTGACCGCTGACCCACCCGTACGCTCCGCGCTGTCCGGCTTCGCCTTTCGCGCCATGCTTGTTTTTGACCGGCCTTAAGCATTCTCCCATTTTGTGAGCCTGGCGGGTGCGGCATACATCTCCACTATCAGCCTGGCCGCCTCCCGGGCCGCATCCGGCTTAGCAAGCGCTGACGCTGACCGGGACATGGCCTCCAGTCGTACCGGATTCTTAATGCTGTCTGTAACCTGTTTTACCAGGTCCCCGTCCCTGTCTATTTTCACAGCTGCCCCGGCAGCTACAAGAAACTCGGCGTTTCTCTCCTCCTGACCGGGCAGTGGGTCATAAATAAACATGGGCAGGCCTTTGGCCATAGCCTCGGCACAGGTAAGACCGCCGGCCTTTCCTACCATCAAGTCCGAAGCTGTCATAAGCTCATTAATATTGTTTACATAACCGAAGACCTTAGCAGGGTTAGCCAACTCCCTGGCCAGACGTTCAATCTTCGACCGGAGTTGTTCGTTTTTGCCGGCCACCACCAGCAGCTGACACGGAGTGGTCCCTGTACCCAGTGCCTTCACCGTTTCCGCCACAGAGCCCATGCCCAGTCCACCGCCCATTACCAGTATGGTGGGCAGATCCGGGTTAAGACCGAATTTTTCCCTCATCCCGGTTTTGTCAAGCCGTGCAGAATATTTTAAATCAATTGGTATCCCCGTAGGATAAACCTTTTCAGGAGGAATACGGTAGTAACTGAATTCCCCCAGCAGTTCCGGGGCAGCCGCCAGATAACAGTCCACCTCGGGAAAAACCCAGTAAGAGTGCACCGTGTAGTCCGTAAGTACCCCTACTATCAAAGGGCTGAATCTATTCTGCCGTCGTTGGGTGGCTAGAATGCCCAAGGGAAAGGGATGAGTGCAGATAACCGCCTGGGGGTTCTTATCCTCCAGAAAATCAATGAGTTTGGCGGAACTGAACCTGTTCATAATTCGAGTAAACTCATTTTTGGCGAAACCGGACAGGGCTTGACCCTTTTCCGCCCGGCGGTATAAATACCCATAGACCACAGGGGTTATTTTTATCATTTCCATGTATGTCCCCAGCACCACTTTTTCCAGAAAGGGGCTGGTGTAGCGGAAGGTATCGAGCACTGTAACATCCGCCTGGGGATTTTTTTCAAGAATGGCCGACTTTATCGCCGTAGCAGCCTGCATATGGCCTGTGCCCGCTGTTACCGAAAGTATTACCACCCGTTCCAGCATTGACATCATCTGATCTCCTTACATGGAAGAAGAGATTATTTCCCTCACTCTTATTACAATTTCCTTCTCCATTAGCATTTCAACCTTGCCGCCACGCCTGTGCCGCAGCTCCACCTTGCCTTCCGCCAGTGACTTACCAACGGTTATACGAAGGGGATATCCCACCAGGTCGGCGTCCTTGAATTTTACTCCGGGCCTTTCACTACGGTCGTCTATAACCGCCTCGACTCCTGCTTCCACAAGAGCACTATATATCCTCTCAGCGGTCTCCACCTGCTGCCCGTCCTTGTTGCTTACGGGTATGACCACCACATGGAACGGTGCGATGGATACCGGCCAGAGTATTCCGTCCTGGTCGTGATTCTGTTCTATGGCCGCAGCCATGGTCCTGGTAACGCCTACACCATAGCAGCCCATGACAATGGGATGGCTTTCACCCTTTTCGTCCAGGTAGGTGGCGCCCAGAACCTTGCTGTATTTGATGCCCAGTTTGAATACCTGGCCAACCTCAATACCCCTGGCTTCTTCCATGGGTGAGCCGCAGTTGGGGCAGGCATAGCCTTTTTTAACCAGCCTTATGTCGGTGCGCTTTTGCCATTTAATGTCCCTGCCGGGGTTGACATTGATGAAGTGGACGCCGGTTATGTTGGCCCCGCAGACGGCGTTGGACATGGCCTCAATTTCCTCGTCGGCCACTATGGGGATATCCTTCAAGCCAACCGGCCCGGCAAATCCAACCGCTGCCCCGGTCAGTCTCTCCACCGCCTCGGTCCCGGCGATTTCCAGTCTCAGCACGTCCAGAACCTTCTGCAATTTAATCTCGTTAACCTCCCGGTCACCCCTCACCAGGGCGGCAGCCATACCCTTTTCCGTTTCGTAAAGTATTGTTTTTATTATCTTCTCCGGCCCAATATTTAATGCTGCAGTTACCTGATCCACAGTTTTCTGACCGGGGGTGGCCACTTCCTGCAAGGGTGCTGGCGCTTCCTTTGCAGCCGGCAGGTCCGGCGGGCTCACCGCACGCTCAACATTGGCGGCGTAGCCGCAGGGTTCCGCCGGGCAGTATACCACCGTGGCCTCACCGGATTCCGCCAGCACCATAAATTCGTGGGTGTCATTACCGCCAATGGCGCCGGAATCAGCTTCCACCGGACGGAATACCAGGCCGCAACGGCGGAATATATTGATATAAGCCTCATACATTTTATTGTAGCTTTTATCCAGACCCTCTTCATCCCGGTCAAAGGAATACAGGTCCTTCATAATAAATTCCCGGCCCCTCATCAGCCCGAAACGGGGCCGGCGCTCGTCCCGATATTTGTTCTGTATCTGGTAAAGCAGCAGGGGAAGCTGTTTGTAAGAGCTGACCTCTCCACGGACAAGGTCGGTTATTATCTCCTCGTGGGTGGGCCCCAGACAGAAATCCCTGCCGTGCCTGTCTTTTAGGCGGAAAAGTTCGGGACCGTATACGTCCCAGCGGCCTGACTCCTGCCACAGCTCGGCAGGCTGGATGATGGGCATCATAATTTCCTGGCCGCCTTTTCGGTTCATTTCCTCCCGGACTATTTGCTCAATCTTTCTTACAACCCGCCAAGCAAGCGGCAAAAAAGTATACACACCGGCAGCAGCCTTCCTGATAAACCCGGCCCTCACCATAAGCTGGTGGCTGACCACCTCCGCCTCAGCCGGTGTCTCCCGCAGTGTTGGAATCAGCATTTGTGAAACCCGCAAAAAGATACCTCCCTGCAAAATGTGAGTCATATAAGTGAGCCTTGGGTTCGGAAGGGGTTATTCCCCTACCGAACCCTTAGAGC
>CBEULQ010000031.1:0-12151 GCA_965543975.1 uncultured Desulfocucumis sp.
AACATTTTTATGAAGGAATGTCCCCAACTAATTCCAGCACATCTTCCACGTAGGCCCGGAGTACCTCGGCTACTCCCCAGGCCTGGGCTATGCAACCCCTGGGTATGACAGGTTCGTTTCCATCGAATATTTCGGAGATGAAGCCCACCCCGTGATCCCTCAGATGGTCCCGGAAGGGCTTAATAAACAACTCCGTCTGAAGGCGGTCCTTTTCCCTGTATCCGTGGGCCTTGCGGTAAGCAGTAATAAAAGGGCCTATCAGCCAACTCCAGGTGGTGCCCTGGTGATAGGCGCCATCCCTCTTCACCCGGTCACCCTGGTAAACGCCACGAAACTCGGGATGATAAACGGTAAGGCTGCGCAGCCCGTAGGTGGCGTAAAGCTCTCTCCATACCCGGTTTAAAACCATTTTGGCCCGATCGGGGGAAACCGGTGAAAAGGGCAAAGCCATGGCCAGCACCTGGTTAGGGCGAAAACGGGCGTCACCGCCTTCTTCACCGATCACGTCGTAGTAATATCCACCATCATGATACCAGAACTCCCTTTCAAAGCTGACCTTGACCTTTTCCGGCAGCCCCTTCTGTTGAAATCCCTCACCTGCCATGTTTGCAAGTTTTTCCATTACCATCAGGGCGTTATACCACAGCGCCGATATTTCCACCGGCTTGCCGTGCCTGGGGGTAACCACCCAGTGGTCCACTTTGGCATCCATCCAGGTCAGTTGATTTTCCGGCCCACCAGCCCGGATAAGCCCGTCATCGTCCATTTTTATGTTAAAGTGGGTACCCTCTATATGACGCGATATTATTTCTTTCAAAACCGGATATATTTCATTTAAAATAAATTTTTTATCGCCGGTGTACTGTAAATATTTATAAACGGCATGAAAATACCAGAGGGAGGCGTCCACCGTGTTATATAACGGTTCATGTCCCGCCTTGTCGGGAAACATGTTGGGCAGCAAACCGTCCTTGCAGTTGCGGGCAAAGGTGAGCAGTATTTCCGCGGCGTCGCTGTACCGGCCGGTAACCAGGGTGAGTCCCGGCAGGGCTATCATGGTATCCCGGCCCCAGTCGTTAAACCAGGGATATCCTGCTATCACGCTTTTTTTCCCGGTGGATTTGCGCCACACCACAAAGGCGTCCGCAGCCCGGGTCAGGCGGCGGGATAGGATATCCGGACAATTTCCCTTTTGAGTAAGCGCTTCCCGCCTTTCTTCCTCCCTCCGGAGCAATTCTCCGCCATTAAATCCGTCCTTCAAGAAACCGCCGTCTTCAATGGTGGCTATAACTGTTACCACCTTTTCTTCACCAGGGGTTAAACCAACGGTAAAGTGTCCGGGTATGTAATGGTCCTCCACCGGGTTTTCTCCCCGCTCGTTCTCCGCCGGATAAAACATTCCTGTAAACCAGCCGTCACCTCGTAAAAAGTTTCCGTCACTGCAGACAATTTTCAGCGGAGGCACTCCGGGGGTTACTTTAACCTCGACACCCCTGTGGATTACAGCAGCTTCAAAGGTTATCTGACCCCGGCGGATGGTCCAGTGAAAATCCCGGCAGTTGACCATTGGCACAAGGCGCAGGGTGGCTGGCGACGAGCCGTTTCTAATACTGTATAAAACCACGGTGGTATTTTTACCGTATATCATAAAGACGCGCTTCTCTATAAAAACATCCGCAAAACTATAGATAAACCCCGGCACCGGGTCCGCCGTCATTATCTGCTGGTGTATAAAACCGAATTCAGATACGCCTTGCTCCGTACGGTTGGTGGCCAGGTTGTACGTCTTCCCCCCGGTTTCGAAGCGCTCGTCAAGTTTAGTAAGTAACAGCGTCCTTTCCACCGGCGGATTAAGGGACGCCACCAACAAGCCGTGGTACTTGCGGGTGTTGGCATTGATTATGGTTGAGGAGGCGTAACCTCCCAAACCATTGGTAACCAGCCATTCCTTCCGGATAGCCTGCTCAAAATTTTGCCAGTCTCCCTTGCCGTACCTTAACTCAGACAGTCGAAACCCCCCTTAAAACAACACCTTTAGTTTAACTCTGAAGATAATCACCAAGAAACCACTCATGCAAGAAAACAGCAAAAAAATCCATTCTTATTCACTACCAGCCATATGGCTGTAGCTAAACACACATGCCCATTCTAGAGACACCCGGAGGCCGGTCAAAAACAAGCATGGCGCGAAAGGCGCAGACGGTCAGCGCGGAGCGTACTGGAAGGTCAGCGGTCAGGGGACACACCTCTCTTAAAAGGTCAGGGGACACACCTCCCTTTGGAGCATGGTTTTAGGTCAGAGGAATGTCCCCAACGTATATTGCTTTAGGGCCTGAGGAATGTCCCCAATTAATACTGGCCGGCGAGCCTGAGTAAAGTGCCAGGTGCAGTTTTTCACCGGCCTCCCATGGCTAAAGCCACGGCCCCCATTAGTCCGGAACGCTTGCCCAAAGCAGCAGGAACTATTTTGAGCCTTTTCAAGGCGCCGGGCATTGCCTGACAGCGGAATTCCTTCTCCATAGTTTCCCACAGAGGCCTTCCGGCATTCATGGCCCCGCCCCCCAACACCACCATACCGGGATTGAGCAGGTTTGCCAGGTTGGCCAATCCCATGCCCAGCGCTCTGCCGGCCCCCCGAAGAATTTCCAAGGCCTCGCCGTCACCCCTGCCGGCAGCTGCCGCCACAGCTCTGGCATCTATATTCTCAACCTTGCCCCCGGCCTCGGCCAGTATGGCCCTGCCGGATCCGGCGCCGGCCATCTCCCTGGCTTTTGCGGCTATCGCCGTACCCGAGGCTGCTGCCTCCAGGCACCCTCTTTTTCCGCAGCCGCAAAGAGGCCCCCGGGGTTCTATAATCATATGTCCCACTTCCCCGGCCCCGCCGGAAACACCGTGATATATTTTGCCGTCCAGTATAAGACCCCCGCCGATGCCGGTGCTAACGGTGACATAAACCATATTCCTTTCACCGGCTCCCGCCCCGAAAGTGTACTCCCCCAGGGCCGCCAGATTGGCGTCATTATCTACCAGTACGGGAATATTTAGCTCCTTTTGCATTATTTCTTTCAAAGGCACATCCTGCCAGCCCAGATTAGGAGCCTGGTAAAGCATTCCCGTTTCCGGGTCAATGGGTCCGGGAACCCCCATTCCCATACAGCATATATCTTGGCCGGCGCCCCCGGAATTGCAAACTTCCTCAACCGTCCCGGCAATACGGCGGATAACCGCCTCCATACCTTCCCCGGGATTGGTGGCAACCCTGGTTTCGGACAGCAGGTTGCCCCGGCTATCCGCCAGGGCGGTATGTATTTTGGTACCCCCCAGATCGACTCCAACCACGTATTTATTCAACAGCTTCACTCCATAAACAGGGATTGCTTTAACAGGTTATAGGACTATTGCAATCGCACATTCGCTACTGGAGGCCGTTCAAAAACAAGCATGGCGCGAAAGGCGAAGACGGACAGCGCGGAGCGTACTAAGTAGTACGTGAGCACTGTATGGCAAGCCTGACAAAGCCAGGCGCAGTTTTTCAACGGCCTCCTAGAAACCGGTGGATGACCTGAGCCACACCGCCTTCTATATTGGCCGAGGTAACATAATCCGCCCTGGCCTTAATCTCATCCCTGGCATTGGCCACCACAACCCCTAAGCCCGCATAATCCAGCATCTCCAGATCGTTGTAACTGTCACCAACGGCTATGATTTCCTCCCGGGAAATACCGTAGTATCCCGCCACCATTGCCAGGGCATGGCCTTTGTTGGCCAGGGGGTGGGAAAATTCCAGAAAATGCGGCTTTGATTTGGTAATATGCAGCTTTTCCCCGAAAAGGGATTTTAATTCCGGGGTAATTTCGTCCAGTTGCTCTTCCCTGGCCACCGCCAGCACCTTGGTGGGATTAAACTGTTCTTTGAGGAGAAATTCCTCCAGGTCCCCCACCTCTATTGGTTTAACTCCGGCAATGGATACATACAGACGGCTTTCCGGGGACTCTCTGGCAATTAGCAGGTTATCGTCCTTATATAAATTAATGTGATAACCATATGGTTTAATGGCCCGAATTATTCTTATAGCACTGTCAAAGGGCACCGGGTGGTGCATTAATGTTTCCCCGCTGTCCGGTTTTTTCACCAGCGCCCCCTGGTAGGATATAGCGGGTGTGTCCAGCCCCAGTTCTGTAATGTAAGGGAGAGTTGCCCGGTACATCCTGCCGGTGGCCAGCACCACCTTTACCCCAGCCTCTTTGGCCTGCCCGATGGCTTCCCTGTCGGCATTGCCGATTCGCAACTGTTTATCCAGCAGGGTGTCATCCAAATCCATTGCAATCATCTTATAATCTGTCAAAAATATCACTCCATTGTCAAAATTTTTGCCAATTAAAAATAAAAACCCCGTGCACTGGGGTCAGTTCACGAAGCTTTCACAGGCTCTATACATATAATATCAGCTTTGTCCGTAATAAGAAAATATTTACCATGAGTTTATCTCTCCTTCTCACCGGCGAAGAACTTTGCCACGGCCTCCGCAGCCCTCCGGTTCATACCCGGGACTGCCGCCAGTTCCTCCACGGAGGCTTTGCCTATGGTCTCAATGGAAGGAAAGGCCTTGGCCAGTTCCCGGCGACGGACTTCCCCTATACCTTCTATCTCATCAAGCAGAGATTTTAAATTCCTTTTGGTGCGGAGCTGCCGGTGGTAAGAAACCGCAAAACGGTGCGCTTCGTCCCGCAGCCTCTGGAGCAGGTACAGAGCCCTTGAATCTCTGGGCAGCTGAATGGGATCAGGCCTGCCCGGAGCGAAGAGCAATTCCTCCTCCTTGGCCAGACCGTATATGGGAATACCCTTCATTCCCAGTTCCTGCATGACCTCCAGGGCAGCGGAAAGTTGGCCCTTGCCCCCGTCTATAATAACCAGGTCCGGCAGCCGGTTGAATTTGGCCTGCCTGCTGGAAAGCTGGCCGGTATTGATCAGCTCCTTCTCTTCTCTGCCGCGGCTGAACCTGCGCCGGACAACCTCTTTCATGGAAGCAAAGTCATCCGGCCCCTGAACGGTTTTAATTTTAAACCTTCTGTATTGGTCGGAAGACGGTTTGCCCTCCTCGAAAACAGCCATGGAAGCCACAGCTTCGGCACCCTGAATATTTGATATATCAAAACATTCTATGCGGTAGGGTGGTTTCTCCAGTCCCAGTTCCCGGGCCAGCAAAGCAAGGTCCTCCTGGCCGTCCCTCCGGGCAACTCTCTCAAGCTGTGCCTCTTCCAGGGCCAGCAGCGCGTTTTTGCCAACCATGTCTATTAATTTTTTCTTTTCCCCCCGGAGCGGTTCTTTCACCTGAACCCTGGAGCCCTTTTTGCCGGCAAGCCAGGAGGAAATAACCTCAGCTTCACCGGGCTCCATGTCGGAAACCAATATTTCAGAAGGTATGAAGTCGGCACCGTGGTAATACTGCTTGATAAAGGCGGTTAGCACCTCCGCTCTGCTGTCCCCTTCGGTGCCGTTTAGAATAAACCGCTCCCTGCCTAAGAGCTTTCCGTTCCGGATAAAGAAAACCATCACACAGCAGTCGTCCACTCCCCGGGCCATGGCTACGGCATCCTGGTCCCCGGCGCCGGATGAGATAACTTTCTGCTTTTCCAAAATATCTTTTATTGATCTAAGCTGGTCCCTGATTTCCGCCGCCCGCTCAAATTCCAACTTTTCAGAAGCATCCTCCATGCGGCGGGTAAGCCTTTTAACCAATTCTTCCTGCTTTCCCTCAAGAAAAAGACATACTTCCCTCACCATGGAAAGATAGTTCTCTTTTTCTATCATACCGCAGCAGGGACCCATGCACCGCTTAATGTGATAATTCAGGCAGGGCCTGCTTTTTATTGCAAATTCCTTTTGTTTGCAGGAACGCAGCGGAAAAAGCCTTTTTAAGAGGCCCAGTGTCTCGTGCACCGCCCCGACCCGGGTATAGGGGCCGTAATAGCGTCCCCCGTCCTTTATCAACCGCCTGGTGATGTGCACCCTGGGATATTCTTCATTGAGTGTGATTTTTATATAAGGGTAGCTTTTATCGTCTTTTAAAAAAACGTTATAGCGGGGCCGGTGCTCCTTAATCAGGTTGGCTTCCAGTATCAGGGCCTCGACCTCACTGTCGGTAACTATATACTCAAAATCAACAGCCCTGGACATCAAAGATTTTACTTTGACGGACAGGGAGGCGGCCGATTGAAAATATGAGCGCACCCGGTTCTTCAGAGAACGGGCTTTGCCGACGTAAATTATTGTTCCCCCGGCGTCGTGGAAAAGGTAAACCCCGGGCTTGTCCGGCAAATATTTCAGTTTCTCCTCCGGGGTCACACAAAATCCTCCTCACAAATAACATGGGCAAAGCAAAAAACATTGGGACGGTTCTATTGTTATGGGAAATAACACATGTTGTCAAGGGCACAGTTCCGTTGACAATTAATCAACTCAACCCAAGAAAAAATGTGTCACACGAAACGTCCCCTTGCCACACCCCTACCTTAAAGGGCCTTTGGGTGGCGAAACTCACAGGTATCACCAGCGGAGCAGCCGTAGGTTCCGCCCTCAACCGGGGCCACATCCAGCACCTTGCGCAAAAATTGACCGGTATGCGACTCAGATACCCTGGCCACTTCCTCGGGGGCGCCGGATGCCACCAACGTGCCGCCCCTGTAACCTCCTTCCGGCCCCAGGTCTATGATATAATCAGCCGTTTTTATCACGTCCAGGTTGTGCTCAATAACGATAACCGTGTCGCCGGCGTCCACCAGCCGGTGCAACACCTTAAGCAGCCGGTCGATATCAGCTATATGCAGTCCGGTGGTGGGCTCATCCAGAATATACACCGTTTTGCCGTTGGAGCGGCGGGACAGTTCTGTGGCCAGCTTTACCCGCTGGGCCTCTCCGCCGGAAAGTTCCGGGGCTGGTTGCCCCAGCCTGATGTAACCAAGACCCACATCCTGCAGTGTCTGCAGCTTTCGGTATACTTTGGGAATGTGCTGAAAGAACTCCACCGCCTGGTCCACGGTCATGTTCAGCACATCAGCGATGTTTTTGCCCTTGTACCTTACCTCCAGGGTCTCCCGGTTATAACGCAAACCTTTGCAAACCTCGCAGGGAACATAAACATCCGGCAGGAAATGCATTTCAATCTTGATTATGCCGTCACCCTGGCAGGCTTCGCAGCGTCCCCCCTTGACGTTGAAGCTGAACCTCCCGGGTTTGTAACCCCTGACCCTGGACTCGGGGGTCTGGGAAAAAAGCTCCCTGATATCATTGAACACCCCGGTATAGGTTGCGGGGTTTGAACGGGGAGTCCGCCCTATGGGGGACTGGTCCACCTCTATTACCTTGTCCAGATTTTCCAGGCCTCTGACTTCCCGGCAGGCCCCCGGCTTGATCCTGGCCCTGTTTAATTCCGCAGCCAACTTTTTATACAGAATCTCGTTCACCAGGGTGCTCTTTCCGGAACCGGAAACGCCGGTTACGCAGATAAATACATTTAGAGGGAATTTAACATTAATATTCTTGAGATTATTTTCCGCGGCTCCGTAGACTTCTATGGCCTTTCCGTTGGGCTTCCTGCGCAGGGCGGGCACCGGTATGGATTTTTTCCCGCTCAGGTACTGACCGGTGACGGATTCCGGGACATCCATTATTTCCCTTACTGTACCCTGGGCCACCACCCGTCCGCCGTGTTCTCCGGCTCCGGGACCTATATCCACAACGTGGTCCGCCAGCCGGATGGTGTCTTCGTCGTGCTCCACCACAATCAGGGTATTGCCTAAATCCCGCAACCGCATCAGCGTATTCAGCAGCCTGCGATTATCCCGCTGGTGCAGGCCTATGCTGGGCTCATCAAGTATATACAGCACCCCCATCAGGCCGCTGCCTATCTGGGTAGCCAGACGTATACGCTGGGCCTCCCCGCCGGAAAGAGTTCCGGCGGCCCGGTCAAGGGTAAGGTAATCCAGGCCGACGTTGACCAGAAAACCCAGCCGTTCATTTATTTCTTTCAAAATCTGCCTGGCGATAAGTTGCTCCCTTTCGGTCAGGTCCAGCCCCTGGAAAAAGGAGAGTGCTTCGGCCACTGACATGCGGGTAACCCCGGTAATGTTCATTCCACCCACCCGCACGGCCAGCGCCTCCGGGCGCAGTCTGGCGCCATTGCAGTCAGGACAGGGTCTAGCGCTCATGTATTGCTCTATTTCATTACGCATATAATCGGAGTTTGTTTCCCGGTAGCGGCGGGACAGGTTGTTTACCACACCCTCGAAGGGCATGTTGTATTCATGGGCCCGGCCGTAGCCGTCCCCGAATATTACATGAACCTTATCCCCGCCGGTGCCGTAAAGTATTCTATTCAGGTTGACAGGCTCCATTTCCGATACAGGCACATCCAGGCTGAAGCCGTATTTTTCTGCAACCGCCTCAAAAAATGAATAGGCGTTGCTGCTTTTCATCCAACCCTCGATGGCCCCGCCGGCAATGGATTTTCTCCTGTCCGGTATAAGCAGGTCCGGATCAATTTCCCTGTTAACCCCCAGGCCGGTACAGGTAGGGCAAGCCCCGAAAGGATTGTTAAAAGAAAAAAGCCGGGGGGCGATTTCAGGCAGACTGATGCCGCAATCAGGACAGGCAAAATTCTCGCTGAAAATAATTTCCTCCCCGTCCACCACCGAGGCCACAGCCAGACCGGCGGCATGCTTCAGGGCTGTTTCCAGAGAATCCGCCAGTCGCCTTTCGGAGCCCGGTCTCACGATAACCCTGTCTACAACTATTTCTATGGTGTGCTTTTTATTTTTGTCCAGCTTTATTTCCTCGGACAGGTCCCTTACTTCGCCGTCCACCCGGACCCGGCTGAAGCCGTTCTTGCGAACCTCCTCAAAGAGCTTTACGAACTCTCCTTTTTTACCCCGCACCACCGGGGCCAGAACCTGAAGTCTTGTGCCTTCGGGAAGCTCCGTCAGGCGATCCACCATCTGTTGCACCGTTTGCCGCGCTATGGGCTTGCCGCAACTGGGGCAACCCGGCCTGCCTGCCCGGGCAAAAAGCAGCCGGAGGTAGTCGTAAATTTCCGTAACAGTTCCCACGGTGGAGCGGGGGTTGTGGGAAGTAGTTTTCTGATCAATGGAAATGGCCGGGGATAGCCCCTCGATGTAATCCACATCAGGTTTGTCCATCTGCCCCAGGAATTGCCTGGCGTATGAGGACAGGGACTCCACATAACGCCGCTGTCCCTCGGCATATATGGTATCAAAAGCCAGGGACGACTTGCCCGACCCGGACAGACCGGTGATTACCACCAGTTTGTCCCTGGGAATTACCACGTCAATATTTTTCAGGTTGTGGGCGCGGGCGCCCTTAACCACTATCCTGTCAAGCATATAAGCCTCCGGGTTTGTTATTCTAGGAGTCCGCTCCCAAAACTGCGCCTGGCATTTGGGAAGTGAGAGGTGAGATGTTAGAGATGAGATCCTTGTGGGAATTTGCTTTAGCAAATTCCTTCTATTCCCATCCCACTTCTCACTTCCCACTTCTCACCTCTCAATTTTGAACGGCCTCTGGATTCAATAGTATTCTAGACTTGCAAACCCGGACCGGTAATTATAAACGGCAGGTGGGTTTGCTAAAATTCTGGCGACTGGCCACATTGACCTTTTTCAGCACTATTTGGTTGTGTTCCAGGTATATAATAAGCCCCGCGTTCTGATCCAGTTTTAAAACGTCCATGATGTCCTTGGTCAGCGCCAGTTCCCCCTGGCTGGTGAGCTTAGTGGTGTCGTAAATCATATTACTCCCCTTTCATATCTTAACGTCTTTCCCTAATATATAAAAGGAGAGATACACCGGCAAGGGGGTTATATTGTCTGCCGCTGTCACCTTAAAGGAAGCCGGTCGACAGTTTTTAACCGGATTTTGAGCCATTTTTAGTATTAAAAAACCATGAAAGTAAATTTATACCATTATTATAACCACTGGTTCATTAAAACAGTTTATTAGCCACCGGCAGGCTTCAGCAATTGTCGATATCCATCAGCCCGCGTCGGTGCCCAGGGGGAGCAACCTGCTGTCTTTGCCTCTTAATTCCAGCCTCAGCTCTATCAAAATGTCCCGCAGCTCGGCTGCCCGCTCGAATTCCAAAAGCCTGGCCGCTTCCCTCATTTCCTTCTCCAGTTTGGCAATGGCGGTCTTAAGCTCTTTTTTGGTCATCTTGCCCTTTTTGGCGTTGGGCGTATAGGCCGCTTTTTCCTCCGCCACCTTGGTGGCTTCAATAACGTCCCGCACAGCCTTGGTCACTGTACGGGGTGTTATGCCGTGCCTCTGGTTGTATTCTATTTGGAGCTTGCGCCGGCGTTCGGTCTCGTTAATGGCCCGGGACATGGAACCGGTAATCCGGTCCGCGTACATGATTACTTTACCCTCCACGTTGCGGGCGGCCCTTCCTATGGTCTGTATCAGGGAGCGCTCGGAGCGCAGGTAGCCTTCCTTGTCCGCGTCCAGTATAGCCACCAGGCTTACCTCCGGCAGGTCCAGGCCTTCCCGGAGCAGATTAATGCCCACCAGTACGTCGAACACCCCCAGGCGCAGGTCCCTCAGTATTTCCATGCGCTCAATGGTATTGATGTCGGAGTGCAGATAGCGTACCTTGATGCCCATTTCCTTGAAATAATCGGTCAGATCCTCCGCCATCTTTTTGGTCAGTGTGGTTACCAGCACCCTCTGGCCTTTGGACACCCTGTTTTTTATCTCACCGTACAGATCGTCAATCTGCCCCCGGGTGGGGCGCACGGAAATCCCCGGGTCTACCAGCCCGGTGGGCCGGATAATCTGTTCCACCACCTGGACACTGTTCTTTTTCTCGTAATCGCCGGGGGTGGCGGATACAAATATCACATGGTTCAGCTTTTGCTCGAACTCGTTGAATTTCAGAGGGCGGTTGTCAAAGGCGGAGGGAAGACGAAAGCCGTGCTCCACCAGTGAACTTTTGCGTGACCGGTCCCCCTCGTACATGCCTCCCACCTGGGGCACGGCCACATGGGATTCATCGATAAACATAATAAAGTCCCGGGGAAAGAAATCAATCAGGGTATAGGGCGGCTCCCCGGGGGCCCTGCCGGTCAGGTGTCGGGAATAGTTTTCAATTCCGTTGCAATAGCCCATCTCCTGCATCATTTCCAAGTCATAATTGGTTCTCTGTTCCAGCCTCTGGGCCTCCAGCAATTTTTCCCGGCCGCGCAGTTCCCGGAGTTGCCCCTCCAGCTCGGCGGTTATGGTATGAACGGCCCTCTCCATCCTGTCGTGGGAAACGGCATAGTGGCTGGCCGGAAATATCGCCACATGGTGGCGCTCCCCCAGCACTTCTCCGGTGAGCACGTCAAACTCCAAAATGCGCTCCACCTCGTCGCCGAAAAAGTCGACCCTGATGGCTTTTTCCGCCGCCGCCACCGGAAATATCTCCAGAACATCCCCCAGCACCCGGAAGGTTCCCCGGGTAAAATTGATATCGTTGCGGCTGTACTGTATATCCACCAGCTTGCGCAACACGGTGTCACGGTCGTACATGCCTCCCTTGCGCAGGGAAAGCACCAGACTGCTGTATTCCTCAGGGTCACCCAGCCCGTAGATGCAGGACACACTAGCCACGATAATTACGTCCCGGCGCTCAAAAAGGGCTATGGTGGCCGAGTGCCTGAGTTTGTCGATTTCCTCGTTTATTGAGGAATCCTTTTCGATGTAGGTGTCGGACTGGGGAATATAGGCCTCCGGCTGATAATAATCGTAATAACTGACGAAATACTCCACGGCGTTTTCCGGGAAAAAATCCTTGAACTCGGAGCAAAGCTGGGCGGCCAATGTTTTATTGGGCGCCAGCACCAGGGCAGGCCGCTGCATGCGCTGTATTACCTGGGCCATGGTGTAAGTTTTGCCGCTGCCGGTAACTCCCAGCAGGGTTTGGTATCTATTTCCCTTTTCCAGCCCGTCCACCAGCTGGCCTATGGCCTTGGGCTGGTCGCCCCGGGGAAGAAAATCGGAACTCAGCTTGAATTCCGGCAATATTATCACCCGCATTTCTTAATTAAGGAATATAAGTGAGCCTTGGGTTCGGAAGGGGTTATTCCCCTACCGAACCCTTAGA
>CBEULQ010000032.1:0-12127 GCA_965543975.1 uncultured Desulfocucumis sp.
AGTGTTGTAGACCATGTTATTCGCCGTTCCGAATTCTACACGGCCTATACCCAGTACCAGCCTGAAATTTCCCAGGGGTACCTGCAGGCGTTATGGGAATACCAGAGTATGGTTTGTCAGTTAACGGGTATGGAAGTGGCCAACGCTTCCCTTTACGACGGAGGAACCGCCTTGGCCGAAGCAGCCATGATGGCCTGCGGCGCCACGGGACGCAAGGAAATTGTTGTTGCTAACACGGTTCACCCTCATTACCGTGTTATTCTTCAGACTTACGGACGCGACTTTGGTTATGGCCTTACGGAAACCGGATATGCCGGGGGCACGGTAAATTTAGAGGCGTTGGAATCGTCCATAGGCAACCAAACGGCGGCGGTGATTATACAAACGCCCAATTTCTTTGGTTGTATAGAAGACGTAAAAGAAATCGCCGGGCTGGCCCATGCCCGGGGGGCGCTCCTGGTGGTGTCGGCGGACCCTGTATCACTGGGCATTCTGGAGGGGCCGGGCATCCTGGGAGCGGACATTGTGGCGGGTGAAGGACAGGGACTGGGCCTGCCGGTTTCCTTCGGCGGTCCCTACCTCGGTTTTTTTGCCACCACAGAAAAACTGATGCGCAAAATGCCCGGGCGGATTGTGGGCCAGGCCAGCGATTTCGAGGGTAACCGCGGTTTCGTGCTTACTTTGCAGGCCCGGGAACAGCATATCCGGCGTGAAAAGGCGACTTCCAACATTTGTTCCAACGAAGCTCTTTGCGCACTGATCGCTGCCGTGTATCTGAGCGCCGTCGGTAAGCGGGGACTACGGCGGGTGGCCGAACTGTCCCTGCAAAAGGCCCATTATGCGTACAGGGAATTGACTGCTCTGGACGGCTGCAGCGGAGTCTTTTCCGCCCCATACTTCAAAGAATTCGTGGTGCGGTTATCCCGTCCGGTGGAGGAAATCAATAAAGCCCTTTTGAAAGATAGCATCATCGGCGGGCTGGACTTAAGCCCGTATTATCCCGAATTAGACAACTGTATGCTGCTCTGCGTGACCGAAAAGCGGACCCGGGAAGAAATTCACCGGCTGGTGACCGGATTGGGGGCGATGTTATGAGACAGGCGAAGCCGACCATATTCGAAATGGGAAAACCGGGCCGCTGCGCCCTGGATTTACCTGCTTGCGACGTACCGGAGGAAGCGTTGGAATCTCTCATTCCTTCCGGCTCGCTAAGGAAAAATACTGCTGAATTGCCGGAAGTCAGCCAGCAGGATTTGATGCGGCATTACACCGCGCTGTCCCTGCGCAATTTTGGCGTTGACTCGGGCTTTTATCCCCTGGGCTCGTGCACCATGAAATATAACCCGAAAATCAATGAGGACGCCTGCCGCTTACCGGGCTTCGCCCTCCTGCACCCGCTGCAAAACCCGGAAACGGTGCAGGGGGCGCTGGAGCTGCTTTACCATATGGAGAATTACCTGGCGGAAATAGCCGGCATGGATGCCGTCACCATGCAGCCGGTGGCGGGTGCTCACGGCGAGTTGACGGGATTGAAACTTATTCGCGCCTATCAACAGAACCGGGGTGAAAACCGTACCAAAGTGATCATCCCCGATTCCGCCCACGGCACCAACCCGGCATCGGCAACTATATGCGGCCTGGAAACGGTGGAGATTAAGTCACACCCTGATGGCTCCGTAGACCTGGACGCCTTGCGGGCGGCGGTGGGGCCAGATACCGCCGCTTTGATGCTGACCAATCCCAGCACGCTGGGGTTGTTTGAGACCCGCATTAAAGAAATAGCGGCCATTGTTCATGAAGCCGGGGGCATGCTCTATTATGACGGGGCGAACGCCAACGCCATTATGGGAATCGTCCGTCCAGGCGATATGGGCTTTGACGTGGTGCACTTCAACCTGCACAAAACATTCAGCACGCCACACGGCGGTGGAGGCCCCGGGTCAGGGCCAATCGGAGTTAAAAAAGAACTGGTTCCTTTCCTACCCGCGCCGGTTATTACCTTCGACGGAGAAAAATATGTGCTGGATGACAACCGGCCCCTTTCCATCGGCAGAATGCATACTTTCTATGGCAACTTCGGGGTTATCGTACGGGCATACGCCTATATCCGCACCATGGGAACGGATGGTCTGCGCCGGGCCAGTGAAGACGCAGTGCTCAATGCCAATTACTGCCTCTCCCGGTTGAAGGAAAAATATCATTCACCCTTTGAACGGTTCTGCATGCATGAATGTGTTTTGACCTCGAAATATCAAAAACCTTTTAACGTTAAGACCCTGGATATCGCCAAGCGGCTCTTGGACTACGGCTACCACCCGCCGACCATTTACTTCCCGCTGATCGTGGAAGAGGCGCTGATGATAGAGCCGACGGAAACCGAAAGCAAGGAAACTCTGGACGGGTTTATCCACGCCATGCAGCAGATCGCCAGGGAAGCGGAAATGGAGACGGAAAAAGTAACCGGTGCTCCCTATAGCACGGTGGTGGGCCGCCTGGATCAGGCCACCGCCGCCAGAAAACCGGTGGTACGTTGGAAACCCTAGAACGGTTGGCGAAAAAAGGATGGGAAGTGCGGAGCCGCCACTTTCCACCCGTTATTCACTTTTCCTATCCGCAAAAAACCTTGGCAATCAGCGTGACCGGCAGGAAATGCGAAATGAACTGCGCCCATTGCGGCGGCCATTACTTAAAGCAGATGAAAACCCTGGCCGATGTTTCCCATTCCGGCGAAGAAATACAAAGCTATTTAATCAGCGGCGGCTGTACCGCGGAGGGGAAAGTGCCGGTGTTTGAACATATGGCGGAACTGCGGGCGCTAAAGCAGGGGCGGCGGTTCAACATGCATGTAGGTCTTTTGGATGACGACGAAATAACTGAGATCGGCAGCATAGCCGAATGCGTGTCCTTTGATTTCGTAGGAGACCAAAGCACCATCCATGAGGTGTTCGGCACGGATAAAAAGGTTGAGGATTACGTGCGCTGCTACCGGCAGCTCCGGAAGCAAGTCCGGGTTGTACCGCACATCTGTATCGGCCTGCGCGGCGGTGAGATTCGCGGCGAGTACCGGGCCATGGAATTGCTCAAACAGGAAGGGGCTGAGGGGCTTACCCTGATTATTTTCAAGCCTACCGCCGGTACCCGTTACAGCCATTGTTCACCGCCTCCCATGGAAGAGGTGGTCAGGTTGTTCACCCATGCCCGTGAGATGTTCCCCGACCTGCCCGTTCACCTGGGCTGCATGCGCCCCGGGGGACGGTACCGGAGCGATGTTGACCGGTGGGCGGTGCAGGCCGGTTTGAACACCATTGTGAATCCAACCCCGGCCGCGGTTTCCCTGGCCCGGGAACTGGGTCTGACCGTTATGCCCGGAGAGGAGTGCTGCTCGTTATGAGTGTATGGAAACTGTCGGCAGGCACCGCCGGTGTCATCGGCAAAAAGAGCTTGAAAACTGACGCCCCTCCAACCACTGCTTATATCATGTTGGGGGAAAAGTGCAGGAATAACTGCGGCTTTTGCTCCCAGGCCAGGGACAGCGGCGCCCGGCGCGACTTGCTTGCAAGGGTCACCTGGCCGGATTTTCCGGCCGGGGAGGCTGTGGCGGGAATTGCCGCCTCCCACGCCCGGGGAGAATTGAAGCGGGCGTGCCTGCAGGTGGTGGGCAGCGACGGCTTTTGGGATAATACGGTGGAGGCTTTGGATTTGCTTCGGGCCAACAGCGCCGTGCCGGTGTGCGTATCAAGCCATATTGAGACAGTTAAGCAGGCCCGGGAATTAATCAGTTTGGGTGCGGAGCGGATCTGCATCGCGCTGGATGCTGCCACGCCGGAAATATATGAAAGGGTCAAGGGCGGAGAGTGGGAGCGCAGGTACAGGCTGCTGTCCCAATGTGCCCGGGATTTACCCGGCAGGGTGACAACCCACCTCATCGTTGGGTTGGGTGAGAGCGAAAAAGACATGGTGCGGATTATAGCTTCCTGTATTGAACAGGACATTACCGTCGGGCTGTTTGCCTTCACCCCCATCCGGGGGACCGGCATGTACGGGCATGAACCGCCCTCCGCCGGGCAGTACCGCAGGATTCAGATTGCACACCATTTGTTGAAAGAGGGTTGCCCTCCGGAAAACTTTGTTTATCACCAGAATCGCATCGCCGGTTTTGGACTGCCCCCTGAGGCCATCCGGACGCTGCTGACTGATGGAAAGGCCTTTCAGACCAGCGGTTGTTCCCACTGCAACCGGCCCTACTATAACGAGCGGCCCGGCGGTGTACTATACAACTACCCCCGACCCCTCTCACCGGAGGAAATAAGGCGGGCCATTGAAGAGAGCGAAGTGCCGGAAGGAGATGCGTATGAACTGGCGGGTTGTGATTAGCGGAACTGCAACTGCCGCCGTCAACATGGCGACGGATGAGGCGATGATGCTGGCTCACGGCGCGGGAAAAGTGCCTCCGACCCTGCGGTTCTACGGATGGCGGCCTGCGGCGGTGAGCATTGGCTATTTCCAGCGGGCTGCGCAGGAAATAGACCTGGAAGCATGCAGGGCACAGGGGGTTGACGTGGTGCGCCGGCTTACGGGCGGGCGGGCCGTGCTGCATGACGCGGAGTTAACCTATAGCATCGTGGTGCGGGAGAATAATCCCCTTGTCCCGAAAACCATTACCGAATCCTATTGCCTGTTTAGTGGCGGGCTGGTGGCCGGGCTGCAGCGGCTGGGCGTTGAGGCTAAAATGAGCGTGCCCAGGTTAGCTTACGGGCAAAATATAAGGCGCCCTGTTTCGCCGGCATGCTTTGACACGCCCTCCCACTATGAAATCACCGTGGCAGGGCGTAAGCTGGTAGGCAGCGCCCAGGTTCGCAAAGATGGGGTGGTTCTCCAGCACGGCTCTATTTTGCTGCGCTTTTCACCAGAAACTGTGGTTTCCCTGCTCAGGGCACCGATTGGGGACATGAAAACCAGGATAGTTGAAATGCTAAAGCAAAGGGCCACTTCCCTCACGGAGGTACTGGGCAGGGAAGTTGGCTGGCAGGAAGTGTGTGACTCTATTATGGATTCCTTCGGTCCCGCCCTGGGAGTAAACCTCAATACCGGCGGGCTGACAAAGGATGAAGTGGCCATGAGCAAGCAGCTTGCAGCGGGTAAATACAGCAGTGACAGCTGGAATCTGCTCCGTTAATCAAAAATAAAGGAATGGGGACACACCCCGTCAGAGGAATGGGGACACACCTCCGTCTAAGGTATGGGGACACACCCCTTCAGGGAATGTCCCCGATTGGAGAATGTCCCCGATAAAGTGTCCCCAACTTATGGAGGAATTGACATGATTTACGATGCAGCGGTGGTCGGGGGGGGGCCCGGCGGTTACGTGGCCGCCATCCGGGCGGCCCAAATGGGCGGTAAGGTTTTAATTGTTGAACAGAGGAAGTTGGGCGGAGTCTGCCTAAACCGCGGCTGTATTCCCACCAAGACCTTGCTCCACAGCGCGGAAAAATGGCTTGAACTGCAGCGTTGCGATGAATATGGGCTGCGGGCGGAGAATGTCAGTTTTGATTTTTCCCGGGTAATGCAGCGCAAAAATGAAGTGGTAAATAAGTTGCAGAGCGGCATAGAGCAATTGGTTAAAAGCAATGACATAGAAATTGTGTACGGGCGGGCGACCTTGCAGGGTGACGGGAAACTGTCGGTTGCCCGGGATGGTGCGATCCTTGACGTACAGGCTCGAAATATAATTGTCGCCACAGGCGCCGAGTCGGTGCGCTTGCCGGTGCAGGGCGGGGATTTGCCGGAGGTAATCGACAGCGACGGAGTGCTTGATCTTGCCGAGGTGCCGAAAAACATAGTCATTATCGGCGCCGGGGCGGTGGGAATAGAGTTTGCCGCCATCTTACGGGCTTTTGGCTGTGAGATAACGGTGGTGGAAATGCTGCCGTCGATTTTGCCCGGTATAGACGAGGAATTGGTCAAGCGGATGGGTTTGATTTTGCGCAGGCAGGGTATAAAAATGATGGTAAATACCAGAGTCACCGGCATCCGGCAGGTGGCTGAAGGCGCTGTCGTTACTCTGGATAGCGGCAAGGGAGCACAGGAAGTGGTGGCGGAGAAAGTGCTGGTCGCCGCCGGACGGCGTCCGGTGGTAACGGATTTGGGTCTGGAAAAGGCCGGTGTGCATTACAGCCCGAAGGGTATACCCGTCAACCAGAGGATGGAAACCAATATTCCCGGAATTTATGCCATAGGTGACGTCACCGGCCAATTCATGTGGGCGCACGCCGCCTCCGGGGAAGGCATGGTGGCCGCGGAAAACGCCATGGGCGACTACACCGTAATGGATTACACCGCGGTTCCGGGCTGTATTTTTACCACACCGGAAATCGCCATGGTGGGTATAACCCAGCAGCAGGCCCGGGCCCAGAGCAGGGAGGTTCGCATCGGTAAATTTAATTTCGCCGCCAACGGTAAGGCTGTCTCCATGGGGGCTACGGACGGACTGGTAAAAATTATTGCCGGCGGCGATGACGGTAAGGTGCTGGGCATGCACATTTTAGGGCCCCATGCCAGTGATTTGATTATGGAAGGCGCCATAGCCATCCGTAACGGCCTTAGTGCGGAACAACTGGCAAGCACCATTCACCCCCACCCGACTCTAACCGAAGCGGTTATGGAGGCAGCCCACGGAATTTACGGCTATATGATTCACCAGATCAAAACAAAACTCCGTTAAATAAATATGGATACTATTCAATGAAAAACCGGCTCCCGCACTTGAAGGGAACCGGTTTTTCATTTTTTATGGCTGGTGCCATGCCATATAAAACTAATATTGAAGGTTAATGGCTAATATGGTGTAATATATAAATCGGGATAGACATCCATGTCGCTAAAGCTGCACCAGGCGTTACTAAAATAATAACCGGTTAGGAAATTCCAGGGGTGATGCAATGAATACCGTGGCAGTCTTAAAACGGGGTATGCACAAGGGCCTGCAGACCATGTGGTCGTTAACAAAGGTTATAGTGCCGGTTTATATTGGGGTGACTTTTTTAAAATACACTCCCCTTATGGACATAATAGCTGCATTTTTCCAACCTTTTATGAGTATATTCGGTCTGCCGGGAGAGGCTTCCGTTGCCCTGGTGCTGGGAAACCTGCTAAACCTTTACGCTGCTCTGGGGGCAATATCCTCACTGGATCTTTCGGCTAAGTCGGTAACCATAATAGCAGCCATGCTGCTGATATCCCACAGTCTATTGATAGAATCGGCTGTATCCGCGAGAACCGGGGTCAGCGCCGTGGTAATGACGGTTTTCAGACTGTCGCTGTCACTTGCGGCAGGGGCGCTTTTAAATATCATTTTATAGGTGATGTGCATGGAATGGCAGGCTTTTGGCCGCGAGGCGGCTCACGGCGTATTTTATAATATTGCAATTATGGCGGCCATAATAATTCCCCTAATGACAGTGCTTGAAATTGCCAGGGAGATGAAGCTGCTGGACCGCCTTTCCTTAAAGGTGGCGCCCTTTTTAAAGATATTCGGCATGAGCGGCGAGGCTTCGCTGCCGCTGCTGGTGGGAGGGGTTTTCGGACTGGCTTACGGGGCGGGAGTGATTATTGAATCGGCCAGGAGTGGCAGAATCGGCTGGCGCGATCTTTTCCTGGTAAATATCTTTCTTTCCGTGTTTCATGCGGCCATTGAGGATACCGCCCTCTTTATAGCTGTGGGCGCCGACCCGGTGGTGATACTGGTCGGACGCTTTTTACTGGCGGTTATAATAACACTGGTCATAAGCCGCAGCGGCTGGTTGACAAAAAAGAATGATTCCACCTTTGGCCGGGGAAGCCTTCAATAACCAGCAAACGGTTTGATATTTTTAGCCCCTTTCCGAATTTTAGGAGGGGCTTTAATTGTATACAAAAAAAATTACTGGACCTGGACAACCATCAGGACCTTTGTTAGAATAGGATGGAATTGGCGACAACTTATTAAAATGCAATAGTGTGCCGCCATACTAATATTGCGACGCAGTGTGTCGGATGTCTCTTCAACTATCCATCTAACCAACAGATTACCAGTATTCATAGTAATTAACAAGGAAGGATTGGAAACCGGAATGACCAAGATCAGTATAAAGAACTTGTTTAAAATTTTCGGGGAACACCCGGAACGAGCCCTGAAAATGCTGAAAGAAGGTAAAAGCAAAGAAGAGATCTTGGAAGCCACCAAAAACACCGTTGGAGTGCACAACGTCTCCTTCGATGTTAATGCCGGTGAAATTTTTGTGTTGATGGGCCTTTCCGGAAGCGGTAAATCCACTTTATTGCGCTGTATCAACCGGTTGATTGAGCCTACCTGCGGGCATGTTCTAATCGACGGTGAAAACATTACAAACGTTAATGAATCTACCCTACGGCAGATCAGGCGCTTGAAGCTGGGTATGGTTTTTCAGCGTTTTGCGCTATTTCCGCATCGTACTGTATTGGAAAACGTGGCTTTTGGACTGGAGGTCCAGGGTATTGAAAAGAAAGAAAGGTTGAATAAAGCTCACCAGGTACTTGAAGCAGTAGGTTTAAAAGGGTGGGAGAATAGCAAACCCTCTCAATTAAGCGGCGGCATGCAGCAGAGGGTTGGACTGGCCAGGGCACTAGCCAGCGACCCGGACATCTTGCTAATGGATGAGGCTTTCAGTGCCCTGGACCCACTGATCAGGAAGGGCATGCAGGACGAACTGCTTTCCCTGCAGGGCTCACTCAATAAGACCATTATTTTCGTTACCCATGACCTGGACGAAGCGCTGAAAATAGGAGACCGCATCGCCCTGATGAAAGACGGGTCCATTATTCAAATCGGCACACCGGAGGAGATCCTTACCAGTCCGGCGGACGAATACGTGGCCAAGTTCGTTGAGGATGTTGACATGTCCAAGGTGCTTACCGCCGAAGGAGTGATGAAAAAGACGGATGTCGTGGTAACTGCCAAGGACGGCCCGCGTCAGGCTATGCGCCGGATGAAGGAAAACGGTATTTCCAGTATTTTTGTGGTTTCCCGTGACAGGCGATTGGCCGGTTTGGTAATGGCCGAGGACGTTCTGGCAGCCATTGAGGATAATAAAGACAATCTGGAAGGAATTATCGTCCGGAATACACCACGGGTATCGCCGGATGCACCTTTGGTGGATTTAATACCATTAATTGCGGAATCGCGTTACCCCGTGGCAGTGGTGGACGTGCAGGAACGCCTGCTCGGTGTGATTGTCCGGGGGGCAGTGCTTGCCGGCATGGTACGTAGAGGTGGTGACGGGCATGATTCCTAAGATTCCCATCGGGTTATGGGTTAATTGGCTGGTTGAATGGGCCACCGTAAATCTTGCCCCTATTTTTGACGCAATCAAGTCTATAATTGATTTCCTGGTACGTAATCTCACCGCAGCGCTGCTTTTCCCACCACCAGGGGTGATGATTATCCTTTTCTTCCCACTGGTTTGGTTAATCGCTGGTTGGCGGGTAGCTGCCGGCACTGCGGCCGGTATGTTCCTGATATACAACCTTAATATATGGGAACCGTCCATGCAGACTCTGGCCATGGTCATATCCGCCACCATTGTGGCCCTGATAATGGGTGTTCCGCTGGGCATCTGGACGGCCCGCAGCAATACGGTGCATAAAATAACCATGCCGTTGCTGGACTTTATGCAGACCATGCCGCCTTTTGTGTACCTGATCCCGGCAGTTTTCTTTTTTGATATCGGTACGGTGCCCGGATTGATAGCCACGGTGGTGTTCGCCATGCCGCCAGCCATCCGGCTGACCGGCCTGGGCATACGCCAGGTGCCGGTTGAACTGGTGGAGGCGGCCGAAGCATTCGGGGCCACCCAGTTTCAAAAGCTCTTAAAAGTGCAGCTTCCCGTGGCCTTGCCCACTATTATGGCGGGGATCAACCAGTGTATCATGCTATCTCTTTCCATGGTGGTAATTTCGTCCATGATCGGCGCAGGCGGGCTGGGCAAGGAGGTGCTGCGGGGGATCCAGCGCCTGGATGTGCCCACAGGTTTTGAAGGGGGTCTGGCCATAGTGATCATCGCCATTATACTGGACAGGATCACGCAAAACATTGGCCGGAAGAAAAAATAAACCCCCCTATAAAAAACATAAAGAAAAAGGAGGAGGAAGTATGAAGAAAATGGCCAGGGGACTCACGTTACTGGCGGTAATGGCTCTTTTGTCAGTGGTGTTGTTCGGTTGTAGTGGTGGTGGGCAACCCGCCGGCGGTGGTGAGAAAGGTAAAATTGTAGGCATCGAACCAGGAGCCGGCATTATGAAAGCCACTGAAAAAGCCATAGCAGATTACGGTCTTGATTTTGAATTACAGGATAGCAGCAGCGCCGCCATGGCCGCGTCACTGAAAAAGGCCATAGACAACAAAGAATGGGTAGTTGTTACCGGATGGACTCCGCACTGGAAGTTCGCCAAGTGGGACCTCAAGTATCTGGACGACCCCAAGGGCATTTACGGCGGTGAAGAACATATCGCCACCATCGTTCGTAAGGGCCTGAAGGAAGATAAACCCGAAGTTTACGCCATGCTGGATAAATTCTACTGGGAACCCGCCGACATGGAGAGTGTTATGGTTGACATCGAGGAAGGGATGACTCCGGACGCAGCTGCCCAAAAGTGGATTAAAGGAAACCAGGATAGAGTAAAACAGTGGCTTCCCATTGAGAAGGCCGCGAAAAAGAGCAAAGTAACCCTGGGTTACGTGGAATGGGATTCCGAGATTGCCAGCACCCACGTGGTGAAAAACGTGCTTGAGGGCATGGGGTATGAGGTAGAGATAGTCGCCGTTGACGCCGGGGTAATGTGGACCGGCATCGGCAAGGGATCCTTCGACGGCATCGTTTCGGCTTGGCTACCCGGCACCCACGCCGACTATTATGCCAAAGTAGAAAAAGATGTGGAAAACCTGGGGCCAAACCTGGAAGGGGCCAAGATCGGCCTTGTGGTACCCGCTTACGTAGAAATTGATTCAATTGAGCAATTGAATGAAGTTAAGGATAAGTTCCAGTAAATTCCCATACGTTGAAAGGGCGGCCAAAAGCCGTCCTTTTTGTTTGAAAGATCCTTCCTGTGAAAGATTTACCTGCAGCCACATGATAAATACGTTAAATAATATCTGCGCAGGTGCTAAAAATATTTTAAGCGTTTTAGTTTATCTCTTCCGGAGGATTAATTGTGGCAAAATCAATACTGGTTTTTATTACCTGTCTGATGCTGGCCCTTCCCGGCGCTTCATGCGCAGACGAAATCGCTTTCATGAATGGAAAGGTGATATTGATTGACCCGGGTCACGGAGGGTTTGATCCAGGAACTGTGCGTAAAGGTATATATGAGAAGCAAATTAATCTGGAGGTGGCGAAAAAGCTTAAACAAACCCTTGAGGAAACCGGAGCAAAAGCAGTGTTGACCAGAACCGGGGATTACAATCTGGCGGTGGTGGGACTTCACGGTAAGGAGGCGCACCGTTACGATTTGAGAAAAAGGCTGGAACTGGTGGAAAAAAACAAAGCCGTACTGCTTATCAGCCTGCATGTGAACGCATTCGGAATGTCCAGTTGCAGGGGATCTGAAGTTTTTTATTTTCCGGATAAACCAGGGAGTAAAGAGCTGGCTGAATACATTATGGATGAACTACGACAGATATCCGGAACACCCCCAAAAAGAAGGGCTAAACCAAACGACTATTTTATATTACGCAACTCCGGAGTTCCCGCAGTGCTGGTGGAAACAGGCTATCTCAGCAATCCGTTGGACAGGGGAAACCTGGCAAACCAAGACTATCAAAAGAAATTGGCGGAAAAAATATCTTTCGGAATCGTTAAATACCTTGCCGTAAACGCATCCTATCTTAACTAAAGTTCAGAAAGTATACTTTTCGGCAGTTTGGGACGGCGAGCATTCGCTGGGGGCATTGGTTTTCAACCCAAACGCCCTCCACAGTGAGGGCAGTTGGCGGTTTTGCTGCGTTTTGACACCAGCACGGAACCGCCGCAGCCAGGACACCGGGTTTGCCTGGATGCGAAAAATTTGACCGGAATCATCAGGAGCATTGCTATCACCACAACAAAGTATATTATTA
>CBEULQ010000033.1:0-12037 GCA_965543975.1 uncultured Desulfocucumis sp.
AGTTTTATCGCCGTCTTTTCACAGTCCTCCCGGTTCCGGCCGTGAATAACTGTAAAAATGGTATATGGCCAGCCCGGCCTGCGCGGCCGCTGGTAGCAGTGCGTTACCTGCTTGGAGCCGGCCATGATCCGGCCCACCTGCGGCGCTTTATCCTCGGGCACGTCCCACACCACCATGGCGTTGGCGATGAAACCCAGATCCAGGTGTTTCAGGGCAGCACCGAAACGCCGGATAACTCCCCGCCGGCTCATGTCCTTGATTGTATCTATTAGTTCTTCCTCGGTCAGGCCCACCCGCCGGGCTATCTCCAGGTAGGGTCTTTCCACCAGCGGCAGGCCGGCTTGCAGTTCCCTGACTATTTTTTTTTCTAAGTTGCTTAACATCACGCACTCCTTACAATGAGTGATCAAATTCTAAAAAAGATCACATAGGCTCGAACTTCACTAAATTGACGTTAAAGGTCGAAGTTCACCCTTACTTTGAATAGATTTATCGCCGGCAGGTTTAAAATGTGGCTGATGCCGGTTTTTTGTCTTATCTCTTCCAGCAGTTCCCCGAGCTTGCTTGCCGACTCCGCCAGCAGGGTGAACCAGACGTTGTACTCGTGGTTGCGCAGGTAATTATGGGTTACGCCGAGGTATTCATTGATAATGTCCGCCACCCGCTCAATATCCTCCGGCGGTACCCGCATGGCGCACAAGGTCCCGGTGTAACCCAGCATGCGGGATTCGAACAAGCCTCCCAAAAGGCGGATTAGGCCCTCCTCCTGCATGTGCCCGATGCGGTCCAGCACTTCCTTTTCCGTAATGCCCACGGTTTCGGCGACTTGCAGGTAGGGTCTTGATACCAGCGGGAAATCCGACTGGATGACCCGCAGTATTTTTCTGTCGATCAGATCCAGGCTCATTGTCTTAACCTTCCCTTCCCGGTACAGGCACCAGGGTTCTTCGGCCATATTATCGCCGTGGTAAAAGTAAGCCCTGGCCAGCACCCGCCGTCGCAATCCATAGTACGCAATTTCTGTAATACCCCGTCTTCCCGCCAAATCAATCCAGGTAAATCATACGTAACTATGCAAACCTGATAAAAGAAGGTTGACACCAAAATAGGTAAAGAGAACCGCCAAAAATCCGATAATGGACATCCAGGCTGCCCGGTGGCCCTTCCAGTCATAGGTATACCGGGCATGGAGATAGACAGCGTAAATGATCCAGGTGATGAGCGCCCAGACCTCCTTCGGGTCCCAGCTCCAGTAAGCCCCCCAGGCACGCTCGGCCCATATGGCCCCTGTGATTAGAACCAGGGTCATAAAAGGAAAGGCAAAGGCTATGGCTCCGTAGTTCAAATCATCCAGCACCTTAAGGCTGGGCAACAATTGAGATAAGCCACCCTTGGCCTTACCTGAAGCGTCCTTTTTCTCCCTGATAAGATACATCACTGCAACTCCGAAGGAAACGCCGAAGGCGCCATAAGCCAGGATGGCGGTTATAACATGGATTTGCAGCCAGTAGCTTTGCAACGCCGGCACCAGCGGCGTTATCTCGTTGGGGAGAACGGAGGCGTAACCGATTAAAACAAAGATCAGCGGCGTAATAAAGGCGCCCAAAGCTTTAACGGCATAACGGCGTTCGATGAACAAAAAGACCAAAGCAATACCCCATGCAAAGAGCGAAGTAAATTCGTACATATTGCTGAAAGGCAGACGCCCGGCCTCAACCGTTCGAACAATCATGGCGGCGGTATGGAGAGCAAAAGCCAGCGCTGTCACCCAAAAGGCCGGTCCGGTTTTTTCCCGTCGCTGAACGGCATATACAAAATAAAGGACCATGGCAACAAGGTAGGATACTACAGCCAAAGTAAAGAGATTATTTTCCAATTGACTGATCATTCTTTTTCACCTCGCTGCAACTCTTTCACTAATTCTTGAATCTCCTCCGCAAAGCGGGCCGGAAAACGTGGAGCGGCTCCGGCTATCAAGACCCGGCAACCCCTGGGGTCGGGAGTGACCATGGCCCAGGTACGCCGCGGAAAGACATAGAAGCTTAATAAAAGTCCCATAACCATCAGGGCGGATCCCGTGTAAACAATGGGAATCCCAGGATCCCTGGCAATTTGCAAACCAGTGTACTGGCGGTAGCCGGTAAAGGTAACCGTTATGTTATCGTTTACCTTTGAAGGTTCGCCCAGCTCGGCTACATCGTATTTCAGGGCTTTGGCTCCCTGATAGAGGACGTAAACCACCCGGGGGTTGTTTGGAAGAGGACTGCGTGTTCTGGGGTAACCCGAGGCGTCGCTGGTATAGTCCGGGTAAAAGAGGGTTTTGATTCTCAAGTCATCCCCTACCGGCGTTGCTTCCCGTTCCATGGAGCTAAACCCGGTTTCTTTTCCGAGGTTGGCCAGCACGCCGTCCACTACCCATCCGTAGCTGGTCTGGTAAAAGGTGACCCCTTTATAGGTTAAAGGGTCGTTGACGGAGATAACCTTGCTCATTACCTCCTGGTCACCATTCATTACTTTCAAATCGCTGTAGTACTGCTTGGGCATGTAATCATCGTAATAGTCAATATGAAAATCATTTAAACGTACGGAAAACCCGGCTTTCTGGATATCAAAGCTTTCCCCTTCGGGAATATTGGCGTAGCTTTTAAATCCTGTCAGACCTCCGTAAAGAGCGCCGGTCATAATCACCACCAGGCTCAGGTGGGTGACCAAAGAGCCAAAAGGCCCGAACCGTCCCCGGTCGGCATAGAAGTAAAACCGGCCCTGCTTCTCTTCCATGAATACGCGATAACGCCGCTGCCGGTAGCGATGTAATAAACCACCGGCCATTTCTTCGGCAGCCATAGAAGAAACGGCCTCTCCCTTAATCGGAGCTCCGGAATAAAAATCCTTCTCGTAGCGGTACTGAAAGGTGGTTGCTTGACGCCAGAGGGACATCAGGCGGTTCAGGCTGCAGGCTAAAAGGCTTGTAGTTAAAAGAAAAACCAGAGCGAAAAACCACCAGGAATGATATACGTCATTCAACTGAAACAATTGTATAAAATTCGAGCGTAGGGGTCCGTAAGACTGGTGATAAAAAGCCGAATCCTCCCCCTGCGGAACAACGGAACCAAATACGGCGAGACCGGCAATAACAAGCAGGAGAAAGAGGTTCAGCCGCATGGAGGTAAGCCATTTCCATACTTGTTGAGGATAGGTTGTATTTTTTGCTCCCGGCATTTTATTGCGCCGAACCCTGCTTATATACAGGCGTTAAATCCCGGACAAGAAAGCTGGTCACCGGTTGCCCGGGTGATGGGGAAAGGCGCCTCCTCCTTTCTAAACCTTAAAGGTGATCGTACTTTTATAAAATTTCAGTATTAGCCCTTTATATTCCTTCCCAAAAGCAATCTGGATAAAAATACTCCTGTTTAAAGAAACCCAAACATCCGGAATGTACTTTCTACAGTGCCGGTATAAAGTCTATTTCCAAAAGTCCCGCCGATCCGCACATGCCTTCTTCTTTCCAAAGTTTATTTTTCTATATGTTACAACAATAACAACTTATTATTAACTAAAAATAAACAAATTATTAATCAATTATTTCATTGAGAGCCTGTTATAATTGTGTAATTTTTTATTCATTTCCCTGTAAGATTTCTCTGTTAAGCTTAAGTCAAAATATCTACTATCCTGGGTTACCTTTTTATTGTTTTTTATGAATCTTACACCATTACGGCCATGCTTGTGGAACCGTGACATTGAGGCGTAGGATCCCTAGGAAAGGAGGTGGACTATATTGGAAGAAAGCCTTCAGGATGCTGGAGCCAGGGGTGCCATGGTAAATGATGCAAAAACCAAGGATACAGGTGAAAAAGAAAACGAAAAACAGACTCCGACCGGGAAAGGATGGTTTAAACGCTGGCGGCCACGTCTTCCTTTTTTACTGGGGGGTCTGCTGGCGCTGGCCGTGCTTTCCCTCTCGGGGGCAAAGGCCATGTTAGCCTATACGGACCGCCCCGAATACTGCCTCAGCTGTCACGTCATGGAAAAGCCCTACGAAAGTTGGTTCCACTCAGCCCATCATATGGCGGCGACCTGCAGCGACTGCCATGTGCCGCATCAAAACATGGCAGCCAAGTTAGCAGGAAAGGGGATCGATGGTTTAAGGGACTCATATTACTTTTACACCAACCAGGTACCTGACCCCATCCGGCTCAGTGACCGCGGCAGTAAGATCGTGCGCGAAAACTGTCTGAGGTGTCATGGCACCCTGATGGAAAAAGTAGAAAATGAAGACAGGAATTGTTGGGAATGCCACCGTTCAATGCCCCATGGTTACTAGTGTCTGCAGTTTAAAGGAATCGTCGGTTTTCGGCGGCTTATTTTGTAACGAAGGAGGGATTCTTTCTTGAAAAGATACTGGTGGGTCTGGATACTGGCCCTTTTTGCTCTGGTATTGGCCAGCTGTGCCCCACCAAAGGCTCAGCCTGTAAAAACAGTCTCCATTCCCCCTGGGGAAGTTGACCCTGCCGTCTGGGGCAAGGCCTACCCCCTAGAATATGACAGCTTTATGAAAACGACGGAAGGGGGCCAGGGACAGAGCAAGTATAAAGGTTCGGATCCCAAGGATAAATTGAGCGAATTCCCCTATCAACTGGTTCTGTTGGATGGCTGGGGTTTTGGCGTCGAGTTCAACGAGCCCCGCGGTCACGTGAACATGCTCAAGGACCAGCTGGACATAGACCCATCCCGGCGCAAGGCGGGCGGAGTCTGCCTTACCTGTAAAACACCCTACGCGCCACAACTGGAGGAGAAGATGGGTGTGGACTACTACAAGCTACCTTATGACCAGGTTCACGCTCAGATTCCGAAAGAGCACGCCGATCTAGGGTTATCCTGCATCGACTGCCATGACCCTGCCACCATGGACCTGAAGATCAGCCGCTGGTTCTTAAAGGACGCCCTGAAAGCCACCGGCAAGGATCCTGATAACCTGACCAGACAGGAAAAAAGGAGTCTGGTTTGCGCCCAGTGCCACAATACTTACAGTATTGTCAAGGATCAAGACATGAAATCGGTGGGGATATACCTGCCCTGGCAGAATTCCAAGTGGGGCAATATTACCATTGAAAACATTGAAGCACAATACACAGCCGATCCTTCCGTCCTGGAGTGGAAGAACGCCCCCACCGGCGTCAAGCTGGCCCAGGTTCGCCATCCGGAGTTTGAGCTGTTTTCCAACGGCAGTGTCCACTGGAATGCAGGGGTATCCTGCGCTGATTGCCATATGCCCTATGAGCGGGCCGGAAGCAGCAAGATTTCTTCCCATCACGTACAAAGCCCGCTTAAAGATGACATGAAGGCCTGTCTCCAGTGCCACAACCAGAGCCCGCAGTGGCTGAGGGACCAGGTAATAGCCATCCAGGACCGTACCAATAACATGGCCACCAGGGCCGGCAACCAGACTGCCCAGGCAGCCAAAGCCATCGAACTGGCCAATAAAACCCCCAATATTGACCAGCAAATGTTAAATGACGCCAAAGCCCTTTACAAAAAGGCTTATTACCGGGTGGATTTCGTTACTGCTGAAAACAGTATGGGCTTCCATAACCCGCCGGAAGCCATGCGCGTTTTGGGTGACGGACTGTATTACGCCGACCAGTCCCTGTCGAAGACACGGGAGGCCCTGATCAAGGCTGGTGTATCGATACCTGATAAATTTGACCTTGAGCTAGACAAGTATGCCAAACGGGGAAGCAAGGGCGTTACTTATAAGCCGGAACTGAACATGGAATTTACCTTTGACGGAACAAAGTAAACATGCGAATATGGCCGTTTCCATACCTTAAGTAATAGTTGGTCGTGGAAAACGGCCTTTTTTTATCGTTTCGTCAATTTATTGACAAGTTTCTTTTTCCGAAGGAAATTATAAATTTTTTATCGAAATACTAGAATGAATAGTTTAGTTTGCCCCCCTGGAAGTCTGTGGCAAAGGCAATATAAATCGAGGTGTTTTTATGGACCGGGATCTTCAAGGCTTCCAACGGGTTTTTTCCTTTCTTAAAAAACAGCTCAAGGCATTGGCAGGCCTTTTAGGTGCGAGAAGAGACGCCGTACAGAACTATATAAACGGTCTGTCTCTCAGCACCCGGCTTCTTTGGGGTATGAGTATCGTTATTGTTGCCTTTACTACGCTCAGCGTTGCCTGGGACATTTATGACATCCGCCGGGAGGCTGAAATAGAGATGCTTCAGCGTTCCCGGGTGGTCGCCCAGGAATTAATCTCACTACGGGCTGTAATCGCTCTTAACCAGGAGAAAATCAATACGGACCCCGTGACCGGGAATACCATGTTCAAACACTTAAACCCCGCTTCCGTAGGACGCCAGGTGGCTGAAATCTTTAATGAGACTACGCATTTCTCCCTTAAGCAAACGCGAGTTGGAGCAAGAAATCCGGTCAATCAGCCCGATTTAATCGAAACCAAAATGTTGAACCAGTTAGCTGTTGACCCCGGAATATCCGAACTATGGCAGGAAGAATCCCGGGAAGGCCGCTGGTATTTCCGATATATGATCCCGCTAAGAGCTGAAGAATCATGCCTCACGTGCCACGGCGAGCCTGCCGGCGAGAGGGATATTGCCGGTTACCCCCAGGAGGGACTTAAAATTGGGGAGCTGGCCGGAGCCATCAGCCTGAGAATTCCCATGGACAGCTTTCAGGAAGCTTTACGGGTGCGAATCTGGGGAAGAATAATCATTGCTGTACTTTTTGTCATTATTACCCGGTGGATCAGTGCTCACCTGGCAAAACGGATGGTGGCCGGACCTTTAAGGAACCTGACCGCTATGGCCAGGCGCCTTGGGGAGGGAGACTGGGAAGCGGTTCGTCCTGTTGCCGGCACGGGTGAGATCAGGGTTTTATCCCAGGTTTTCGAGCAGGTTGCACGACAACTAAAGGAGTCCCATGCTATTCTGGAGGAAAAGGTAAGGGAACGGACCAGGGAACTTTCAGAAGCCAACGTGGAATTGGAGCGGGCCAACCGTTTCAAATCCGATGTGCTGGCCAACGTCTCCCATGAATTGCGGACCCCCCTTACTGCCATCATTGCCTTTACCGAGATGCTCCAGGACCAGGCTACAGGTCAACTGAACAAGAAACAGCGGGAATACCTTGAGGACATCGCTGACAGCAGCAGGCAACTTTTAATGGAAGTGACGGATTTATTGCAAATGTCCCGCCTGGAAGCGGGAAAACTGGATATTTCCCCGGAACCGCTGGATCTGGTTGAGGTTATCACCGATAGTCTTTCAATGTTGGATCCCTTAGCCAGAAAGAAGAACATCCAAATTGTATTCCCGTTAGAAACAGGAGAGTGGTGGGTTCTGGCCGACCGGTCCAAGGTCAGGCATATACTGAATAACCTGGTGAACAACTCCGTTAAGTTCACCCAGATGGGCGGAAAAGTCATTATTTCTCTGGAACGAAGGCACGGCAGACATTGTCTCCCGCCCGGCCTGCTGCAAGGGGAATCAGGCGTCTCATCGGATGATCAATTTGATTGCCTGTTAGTCAGCGTTGCCGACAATGGTGTCGGTATTGCACCCGGGGATAAGAAGAGCATATTTGAAAAGTTTCATCAACTGGGACAACCTGGACAGGGGGCCGGTTTAGGCCTGGCCCTGGTCAAAGAGCTGGTGCTGCTTCATGGAGGAGAGGTTTGGGTGGAAAGTGAACCCGGTTGCGGGAGTACCTTCTACTTTACCCTTCCACTGAAGGAACAAATGTTGTAATTCGGGGGTGGGAAAATGCCCTACAAAATCCTGGTGGTTGAAGACGACCCCAAGATCCAGAAGATCATTGTTGATTCCCTGCTCAAGGAAGGATATCAGGTTTCCGCCAGTTCCAATGGACGGGATGCGCTGCAGAAAGCCCAGTCTGAGTTTCCCGACCTGGTGATACTCGATCTGCGGTTGCCTGAAATCGATGGCCTAGAGGTGTGCTCCCGTTTGCGCAAGGCAAGGACGGTGCCGGTAATTATTGTCTCCGCCCGGGGTGAGGAGACCGACAAGGTGGCCGGTTTCACCCTGGGGGCTGACGATTACATTACCAAGCCCTTTAGCCCAACTGAACTACTCTTGCGAGTTAAGGCGGTCATGCGCCGGGTACGGGAGCACACGGAAGGAACGGAGCAGGACCGGGTTTCAGCACACGGTCTGGACATTGGTCGATTATGCCGTTCGGTAAAGCTGGAAGGGAAACCTGTGGAACTGACCGCAAGGGAATTTGATCTTCTTTGGATTCTGGCCACCCACCCCAATCGCGTTTTCAGTCGTGATCAACTGCTTAACCTGGTTTGGAAGGATGAATTCGAAGCCGATCCGGCCACCGTAACTGTTTTAATTCGCCGCCTGAGGCAGAAGCTGGAGAAAAAGCCGGATAATCCTGAAATCATTAAAACGGTCTGGGGTGTCGGCTACAAATTTCAATCTTTTACATGAGTGCCTGGTACTCCAAAAATCACTCCCGCCAAAAATGTAGGCTTCCGGGATTGATAGCCATACAATACTACTTCATCGGCCAAAGGGAATACCATGACCGGCCTCCTTTCGACCCTTCCTTGAAGAGGGATGGGACTAAAAAACCGAAGGCGTTTTAGTACGCCTTCGGTTTAGTCTTTTTCTGATTCAATTTTTTCTAAGCCGATACTCTCCAGTATTTCGTTAATAAGCTCTTCGGTCAATAATAATCCCCCTTCATAAAACGACTTCTTCATATTACCATCCAACGTTAATACTATCAATATATGACATGTCCCTTTTTTAAGAAGTACTCTTTTGAAATTTAGCATAAATAATTCAGAACAGGAAATTATAATAAAAAACTGACGCGCAGGGTGTAACATGAAAAAATTACTGCTCATCCTCATTCCCCTAAGCCTGCTCAGTATCTTTCTGCCAAAGCTGCCACCCCTCAACAAAATGCTTGACGGTCCACAATTCTGTGGCTCGTGTCATTTTATGGAGCCATGGGTGGATACATGGTATCACTCGGCTCACCGGGATGTGGCCAGCTGCAACGATTGCCATATACCTCACGATTTTGTGAGAGGCGCTGTTTATAAAGCTTATACCGGAACCCGGGACGCTGTGCTGACTGTTTCAGGCAGGGTTCCCAGGTCCTTTTTAATATCCGAACACGGGAAAAAAGTGGTGCATGAAAACTGCCTCCACTGCCACAGTAAACTAATGCGCACTGTGGGAGACCCCCGTACCGGAGGAGGCAAGTATTGTTTCGGTTGTCATCGTAATACACCGCATGCACGATAGAATTTAAAAATAATAAGGAGGCAAGGAGCGTATGGCCAGGGGTAAAGGCCCAATAGTATTGATCTCCATACTGGCGGCAGTGGTGTTACTGGGAGGAGCGGCGCTGGTGTATAACAGAAACCGGGTGGAAAAGGAAGAACGCCCGCTCCTGCCGTCCATAGCGGAAAACGAAACGGACCCGGCTGTATGGGGACAGCACTATCCCCGCCATTATGAAAGTTACCGCGCTGCTGTGGAGGGGCCGGTGATTCGAACCAAATACGGCGGCAACGAAAAATTCAGTAAATTGCAAGAGCAGCCGGAAATGAAGACATTGTTTGCCGGTTATGGTTTCGCCGAAGAATACAACGAAGACCGCGGCCACCCGTATGCGGTCCAGGACATAGGGCAGATCAACCCCGCCCGCAGAAAGGCCGGGGCAGTGTGCCTGACCTGTAAATCCCCGGAAGTTCCGGGTTTGTTAAAAAAATACGGTGATGCTTTTTATGCGTCGAATTTTGATAAGATGCGTAAGGAAGTAAAACATTCCATTGCTTGTTCCGATTGCCATGACCCCAAAACCATGGATTTGCGCATTACCCGCCCGGCACTGAGGAATGCGCTGGCCGCCATGGGCAAAGATGTTGATAAAGCCGGCCGGCAGGAAATGCGCACGCTGGTGTGCGCCCAGTGCCATGTGGAATATTACTTTACCAGGGACAAAAAGGTGGTTACCTTCCCCTGGGGTAAAAGTATGGAGGGCATGAAGCCCGAGCAGGTTTATGAATATTACCAGAGTGGGGAGTATAAAGATAACAAATTTGTGGACTGGACTCACCCGATCAGCAAAACGCCAATGCTAAAAGCCCAGCACCCGGACTATGAATTCTTTGTTAACGGCACCCACCAGGCGGCGGGGGTCGCCTGTGCCGATTGCCATATGCCGTATATCAAGCAGGGCAATGTAAAAATAACTTCACACTGGTGGGCCAGCCCGCTGCGCACCATTGAAGAGAGCTGCCAGGTTTGCCACCGCCAGGGGTCCGATTATCTCAAAAAACGGGTTGAACATATTCAGGACAACAACTTCAACCTCTTGAAAATCGCTGCCGACACCAATGTTGAGGCCATCAGGGAAATTGAAAAGGCTTTGAATACTTCCGGCGCGGACCAAAAGCTTATTACGGAGGCCCAGGAGTACCACCGCAAAGGCCAGTGGCTATGGGACTGGATGTCTGCGGAAAACAGCATGGGCTTCCATAACCCGGCAGAGGGATTGAACTACATCGGCAAATCTATTGATTTTGCCCATAGAGCTATTTTAGCGGCACAACAAGCCCGGGGCGCAGCGCAAAGATAAGTGAGGAGATACCGGTATTTTATGAAAAACAAACAAAAACCAGGGCGCTCAGTATTGAGTGCCCTGGGTTCATTACGCTTTGGATTGATATTATTGCTCATTATCGCTGTGGCCGGGGTATGCGCCACACTCATTCCCCAGGGTGAACCTTTAATTTTTTACAGGGAAAACTACGGACCGGGATTGGGTGGTATTCTCTACTATACGCAGCTAACAGAAGTATTTGGCAGCAGTTGGTTTGTAACAACCTCATTATTGCTGCTGGCGAATCTGGCCGCCTGTACTTATAACAGGTTATCCTCCGGCAGCAGTCGGGGAAAGTATAGTTCGGCCTTACTGCACCTTGGCCTGATGATAATAATGATCGGGAGTCTGGTCAGCAGTTTTTGGGGGCGAAGTGATTACTTCCAGGCGCCTGTGCAAAGTGTGCTGGCAATGACGGATAAAGGTTATCCTTTTGACCTGAGGGTGGACGATTTTAAAATTGACTATTATGAACATAATGAACAGTTAAATGAGCAGCAACACGGTCAAAACAAACAACCGAAACAATACCGTACAGAACTTACGGTAATGGAAAACAACAAACCGGTAAACACGCAGGAGATAAAGGTAAATCAACCCTTAAATTTTAAAGGAACCAAAATCTATCAGTCAAGTTACGGCTGGCTGTTGGAGGGTAACCTGGAAGACAACGGGCGGGAAACAAAATTTACTGCGCCGGCCGGCCAGCCTGTGGCATTGAATGACAGCTATATTATGGAATTTCTTCCCGCCCAGGACGGAAAAGTTTTATACAGGGTCAGTAATGCAGGCCTTCCCGTCTTTGTGGGAAAGACCGGGATGAAAGAAACAATTGACCTGCCCTGCGGCAAGGTACAGATTACCTCCCTGCGGCAATATACCGGCCTGCAGGTAAAGCAAGATCCCGGTCTCCCTCTGGTATGGCTGGGATTTGCACTGCTTATCAGCGGCATAATGTTAAGGTTATACAGACCTAAAGTTAAGGAGGGTGTATAAATGTATTATAATTGGAGCGTTAACCTGGTGAATATTGCTCTTGGCGGTTATTTATTCAGCGGGCTGCTATATCTGGTGGTCAGCTGGTACAACCGTAACTCAATAACCAGATTGGCTTACTGGCTGGTGGCCCTTTCCTTCGGCCTGCACACCACCGCTTTGATTTCCCGGGCTTTGGCCGCAGGCAGGCTGCCTTTTGCCGGCATGAACGAGTTTATACTTTTATTTGCCTGGGGCGTGGTTCTAGTTTATTTATTTGTCCAGGCCCGCTTCAAAATAACCCTGCTGGGCCTGGTGGCGCTGCCTCTGGTGGTGGCGCTGCTGACCTATGCCTCCGCTTTGGACCAGGAAATACGCCCGTTGGTTC
>CBEULQ010000034.1:0-11526 GCA_965543975.1 uncultured Desulfocucumis sp.
ATAGCAAAATAATTTCCTCTGTCAACGCGTTTTCAACTGTGTTACATCTTAACATGGATACGCAGCCTATAATTTAGAGTATGATTTTAAAAATATTCTATTTTTTACCCGTTAATTCATAACATCGCCTACAATCACCGAAATGTTGGTTTATACTTGATAAAGCGCAAGGCCACCACTGTCGCCCCTTCTATTGGCTACGGTCTAAAACCAATGCAAAAGCAACAAGGACTTCTCACCATTAAATGTGAGAAGTCCTTGTCTTTTATAATATCTGACGGAAAGACAGGGATTCGAATCCTTAAGGCCGCTCATCACAGTCTACTCGATTTCGAGTCTAAGCCAGGAAAAGATTGCTCAAATAATCTTCTTGATACTGGCGGAAATGCCGAATATCTAGACCACTTTATCGATACATAACTGTTCTACCAGCAGCGCCTTCAAATAGCTAGGCCATCTCTCCGTTTATATTTTCCCAGCTAAAGCAAGATATAAAACAAAACATAACCGGCTGACAACATAGCCGGCTATGTAACATACTTAAATCACTCGTAAAACCTCTTCGGCGTTAATTCCCGCAATTCGAATCATTTTATTACGGCCGGTGTGGCCGGAAACCAGTTGCACACTCTGGCGGGGCACCTTAAAAACCTCCGCCAGAAACTTGACACAGGCCTCGTTGGCCTCTCCGTCCACCGGAGGGGCGGTAATTCTTACCCTTAGGGAATCGTCCATTATACCTGCCAACTGATTCTTTGAAGCCCGGGGCTGCACCCTGATTTTAATAATCACCCCGCCGCTGTCTTCTTTTAAGTGCAGCATCCACCGTCACCTTAATCCATTTTATATATCCTACTAAAAAAGTTTTTGCATTTTAGGATCCCGTTTAAACCAACCGGCGAAGGGTTACAAAAATGCGCCCTCCCCGGGAAGTCCCATTCACCATGAAAACCTCCAGGCGGCCGCGACCCTTTATGGATATAACGTCACCTTCTCTAACCGCCCTGGAAGAATCCCGGCAGGGCTGCCAATTTAGATGAACCTTTTCGGCAGCTATTTCGGAGACAATTTTGGAGCGTGAAACACCGTAACCCGCAGCAGCCACCGCGTCAAGCCGCATGGAAGCCACGGTGGAATTGATTTCTTTAAATTTCCTTTCAGGGAGGATAAGTTCCTCCCTGGCTATTTCCCGGACAGTTACTTCCCAGCGGGACACTTTAAGGAGGTTGTTTTTGATAAATCCGGCAATGCCTGCATTAACCACCACCTGGGCTCCCCCGGGGTTAACCAGTATATCTCCCAGCTTTCCCCGTTTTAAACCCAGCCCCAGCAGTGAGCCTAAAAAATCCCTGTGGGAAGGACGGTTGTTCCCGAAACCGCCCACCACAGCCAGAAAGCGCAACTCCCCGGCAACATCCCCGGGGTCAGTATAATCCGGGCATATAACCACCCTTTGCCTCTCTGCCCCGGAGTATCCTCCGTCCGCTCCGCAGGCGATTGAGGAAAGCCTTGACAGCCCAGAAACAATCAAACCCGTATGATACGGGTCGTAGAAGTCGGTATATTGGGGCTGATGATAACGATTAACCAAATCAGCCAGATCCAGCGCCCTGGCCAGAATATCCCTATCCTCACCGTGCATGCCTGTAAGAAGCCGCTCGCGTTGGGACACAAAACTCACACTCCGTTAAAGACCCAGCATCCGCAGCAATTGAATAATAAGCCTGTTCAGCAATTCAAGGGCAAAAAATGCCGCAATGGGAGATATATCAATAACTCCAATGGGTGGAATAACCTTCCTGAAAAAACCAAGAACGGGTTCGGTAACTTCGTAGATAAAACGAATTACCGGCTGGTATGGATTATGCCTCACCCAGGAAAGGATGATCCGCGCGAAGATTAGCCATATATAAACCTGAAAAATTATGTTTACTATATACTCTAAATTCATATTGCACTCCTAGGAGGCTGTTCATTAAACTTTCGCCTGGCACTTTACTCAGGCTCGCCGTACAGTATTAGTTGGGGACATTCCTCCGGCCCTAAAGCCGTGCTCCAAAGAGAGGTGTGTCCCCTGACCTCTGACTATCTGTACGCTCCGCGCTGTACGGCTTCTCCTTCCGTGCCATGCTTGTTTTTGAACGGCCTCAGATATACTTTTTCAACATTCTCCTAGATATAATTATTTTTTACCCGATCCCATTTCCCTGGAACGAATGGTAGCGGCTTCCACCGCCCGCATCATGGCTCCCCTTAATCCAGCTTGCTCAAGGGCAAAAAGACCCTCAATGGTGGTTCCTCCGGGAGTTGTAACCATATCCTTCATTTTAGCCGGATGATCGCCTGATTCCAGAACCATCCGGGCAGCTCCCTGCATGGTCTGGGCCGCCAGCAGCAAGGCCGTGTCCCTGGGCAATCCCACTCTGACGCCGGCGTCCGCCAGCGCCTCCAGAATAATAAACATGAACGCGGGGCCGCTGCCGCTCAATCCGGTTACCGCATCCATCTGTGACTCCGGTACCTCCACCGCCCTGCCTACAACGGAAAAAATGGCCATGGCCCGCTCCATATCACGGCGACCTGCTTGGCTGCCGGGGCAGAGGGCGCTGGCTGCGGCCCCCACCAGGGCGGGAACGTTGGGCATAACCCGGACCACCGCCACAGGAGTTCCCAGATATCCTTCCAGCATGGCCGTGGAAATACCGGCGACAATTGAAATCAGCGTCTGGCCGGGCTTGAGGCTGCCATTAACTTCCTGCAATACCCCACCCGCCACAAACGGTTTGACAGCCAGCAGGACTATATCCACCACAGATACTACGAAATCATTATCCATGGAGGTATGAATGCCGAACCTGCGCTGTAATAGTTCCAGCCGCTCCCTATTTATATCGGTAACATATACATTATCCGGCGTAAATATACCTTTCTGCAGCAGCCCGGTTAAGATGGCCTCGGCCATGGCCCCGCCGCCTAAAAAACCTATCTTTAATCCGGATAAGGGCATTTAAACCCCTCCAATACTATATTTTATGCGAACGCCGGGTGTATGACAATACTATCTTATCCAGGAAAGAATACCGTGTTCTTTGATCTGGTCTTTCAACTCGCAGTCAATGTCCATGTTGCTGGGTACGGAAAGAAAGATACCGTTGCCCACCTTTTGCAGGGAACCGTTTAGAGCATAAGTGCAACCACTGATAAAGTCAACAACACGCTTGGCCAACTCCTGGTCGGCTTTTTCCAGATTGATTATCACCGGGCGACGGCTCTTTAAATTGTCAGCTATACTCTGCACCTCGTTAAAGTCATGGGGTTCAACCACCACCACTTTCATCTGGCGCTGAGCGTGCAGGTTTACCACCTGACCCCTACGTCTGGCCGGAGTGATTTCCTCTTCCTCGCGGTAACGATCATCGCGCCATTTTTCTTCATCTTCCAGTGGCTCTTCTTCAAACCCCATAAATCCAAGCATTTTATCCATCAGTTTTTTTGCCGCCATACTTATACCTCCCTTAAGGCATTAAAATTTTCGTTTTCCGAAAATAGCTGTTCCCACCCTTATGATATTAGCTCCCTCTTCCACCGCTACGGTATAGTCATTGGTCATTCCCATGGAAAGATAGTCTAATTTCACTGAACTGATTTTACCCTTAATATTTTCGGACAACAACCTCAATTTATTGAATACCGGCCTTACTTCTTCGGGATTATCCGCGTAGGGAGCTATGGTCATAAGACCTTTTATGGTCAACCCCGGCAGGCTTACGGCGTCTTTAATGAAATCCGCCACCTCTTCCGGGGATAATCCGGATTTTGTTTCCTCCCCCGATATATTAACCTGTACCAACACCCTGGATACCAGCCCCGCCTCCTCCGAACGCCTGCTTATTTCCTCTGCCAGGCGCCAGCGGTCCAGGGAATGAATCAGATTAACCTTGTCAATTATTGATTTAACTTTATTGGTCTGCAGTGTCCCGATCAAGTGCCATTCAATCCCTGCAGGCAAAAAGGGAGCTTTAGCCAATATTTCCTGTACTCTGTTTTCCCCCACGGACGTTATACCCAGATCAATGGCCCTTTTAACTGCTTCCACCGAAATGGTTTTGGTTACAGCCACCACTTTCACCCCGGAGGGATCCCGTCCCGCCCTTTGGGCGGCCTTTTTCACATTTTCCTTGACCAGGGTTAAACCAGCGGCAATACTGTCTTTCATCACTCCACCTTATCTCCTGCCCTAACCCATCGTGGATTTTTTATATAACGAATTTCAGGCCCCAGACCGGTTCCGGCTATAACCGGTTCCCCGTCAATATAACCTCTCACTTCTACCGGACACCACACTACACGCCGCTTGCTGGAAATGTAGATTCCTTTAGCACCGTTATTCTCCACCAGGGCTGAAGGGGGCACCTTGAAACCGGCAACCCTATCCCGAAGCAGTTCCATTTCAACGTCCCTCTGGTGCATGAGTTCGTCCGGATAATTGCTGATTTTCATTAAAAGCTCCGTCCTGTTAACGGCTTCTTTCAATGTCTCCAACCGGGCATTGATTTCCCCGCCCTTCCAGAGGAGAGTGAAAACCGCACCCTTTTGCAGCTTCTCCATGGAATATCCCTCCGGGGCATGCAGATAGATCAGCACCGGGGCAAGATTGTCCAGAATTTTTACCACCGGCTGGCCCTTTTCAACAATATCTCCGGGCCGTGTATTTTCCGTTATTTTTTGAAGCTGCGGTAATTCCAATACATCTATATAACCTGGTTTTAATATATTCTCCTTGTTGTCGATATGCGTGCAAACTAACCCGGAACGAGGTGCGGTTAGCACATGATATCTGCCTTCATCGCCCGGAGTTGAAATCCTGGCCACCTCCTGGCCGGCCTTTACCCTGACACCCTCATTTACAGTAAGCCTGAACTTGCCACCGGCGGGAGCGTTAACCAGTGCCTCCTCCTTTATCAACAAGCATTTTACGGGATCGGTCTGGTTGAATACAGCCGGATTTAAAAAATCAATTTTTATCAGCCTTAACAAAATAAGCTGCCATATTTGTGTTACAACAATAAATAAAATGAAAACTCCGCAGGCAAACAGTATCAAAACAGCGGTCATGTTCCTGCGGCGGTCGGGCCGCCTGCCTTCACGGGCAACCTCTTTTTTCACACACACACCTTCCTGTACCAAGCTGGCCCGGATGGCCCCAGGTAAAAAACTAATTGGGACATTCCTTCGGGAAATCTGTTAAGAAGTAATCTATTTAGATAACCTAAGAAGGTGTGTCCCCTGACCTTATTTGGAATGATATATATTCGACAATACAGATGGAAAATCCTGCGAGAAAAATTAAAACGCCTTTATTTTAGGCGCTTTTCGGAGTTTCAACGGATTACTGTTTTTATTTATTCTACCAACAACATACAACATATGGGCATAAACAATGCATGAAAATACTATATATAAACTTCCATCTGTTACTTAACTGAATAAAAAATTTTTAACCGAATCTGCCCGTGATGTAGTCCTCGGTCCTACGATCCCTGGGTCTGGTGAAAATCTCTTCGGTTTCTCCATATTCAATGAGCTCCCCGTTAAGGAAAAAGGCCGTATAGTCTGATACCCTGGCTGCCTGCTGCATGTTGTGGGTTACTATTACTATGGTATAATCGTTTTTTAACACCTGAATAAGTTCTTCTATTTTTAAAGTGGATATGGGATCAAGTGCCGAACTGGGCTCATCCATCAGCAGCACATCCGGTTCCACCGCCAGCAATCTGGCTATACACAGCCTTTGCTGCTGTCCGCCGGACAGACCCAGGGCGGGTTTTAACAGCCGGTCATGCACTTCGTCCCACAGGGCGGCCCCCCGCAGGCTCATTTCCACCAGTTCATCCAGCTCTTTTTTGTTGCGTTTTCCGTGAATGCGGGGGCCATAGGCCACGTTGTCGTAAATAGACATAGGAAAAGGGTTGGGCCGCTGGAAGACCATACCCACCCTTTTGCGCAGCCCAACTACATCTACATTGTCTTTATATATATCATTACCATCCAGCAGAACGCTGCCTTCAACCCGGACTCCCTCATAAAGGTCGTTCATCCTGTTAAGCACCCTCAGGAAAGTGGACTTGCCGCATCCGGACGGTCCTATCAGGGCGCTAATATTGTTTTCCCTAATATTTATATTGACGTCTTTAAGGGCTTGAAAATCCTTATAAAATAGATTCAGGCTTTCAACTTCTATTTTATCGGGCAATTTTAATACCTCGCTCCTAGTGCAAATCAACATATTTTTGACATTTTAACAAAAGCATATTATAGGCCAGTTAGAATAAAGTTAATTTTTAATTAACAGCATTAACACACAAACTAACTAGCGTAACAGACCGCCGGCCAGCGCATCATTGACGCTGTAGCCGCTACTCCCCCTAACTCACCACGTCTTTGAACCGGTAGCCCACACCGCGCACAGTCTCAATAAATTGCGGCTGTCCGGGAATTTGCTCAAATTTCTGCCTGATGTGCCGGATGTGTACGTCCACCGTCCTGGAATCCCCCAGATAATCGTATCCCCAGATTTTTTCCAGCAGATAGTCCCGGGAAAAAACCTTGCCGGGTTCACATGCCAGGAATTTTAAAAGTTCAAATTCCTTGGGGGTAAGATCCAGCCTGCTGCCGTCCACGGTTACCAGAAATTTTTCCTGATCTATCACCAGCCGGTTGAATACCAGCCTGGAGCAGGACTTATCCAGAATTATTTCTTCGGATTCCCGGTTCCTCCTGAGCCTGGCTTTGATTCTTGCTACCAGTTCCCTGGTGCTGAACGGTTTTGTCACATAATCGTCAGCGCCTATTTCCAGTCCCAGCACCTTGTCCAATTCCTCCGCCCTGGCGCTGAGCATGATAATCGGAATATTCCTGGTCTTGGGTTTCTGGTTGAGTATTCTGCAGACCCCCAGCCCGTCCATTCCTGGTAACATAACGTCCAGCAGGATGAGATCGGGAGATTCACTTTCAGCCAGGGCTATGGCAGTGTTCCCGTCCCCGGCGGTGACTACTCTGTAACCTTCCCTTTCAAGATTAAATTTGATTAATTCTACAATATTTTCTTCATCGTCCACCACCAGTATAGTCTGCATACCCAATCCCCCTCTCCGGTAATTTGAGCATTATAAGCGATGCCATTCTTCCGCATAGGCCGGACTGTGCCCGGTATGAAAAGAACAGATCCCTGTTACAGGCTGTACAAAGCCCCGCCTCCAGAATATTATTGTCTTTAAGGCCGGCCTCCGTCAAAGCGCGCCTGTTTGCCAGCCATAAGTTCAACTGCCATCTTTCCGGAGTAGTTTGGCACACCACTTCCCTCCAGTTATTAAAGCTCTTTTTAACCTGCTCCAGCACCGGCAGGTCAATTTCATAACAACACGGACCTATGGAAGGGCCCACCACCGCCAGGCAATCCAGGGGGTCCGTCCCGAAACATTCCGACATAGACTGAACTGCCTTTCCCGCTATGCGTCCCACGGTACCTTTCCAGCCGGCATGCGCCAGCCCAACGGCTTTACACACCGGATCAAGCAGCATGACCGGCACGCAATCGGCGTAGTAGCTTGATAATAAAAGTCCTGGTTCTGATGTGATCAGTGCGTCCGTATCCGGTATGGCGCTTTCCAGGGAGCGGGCACCTTTACCCCGTTGATAACGAGTTACCTTGCACACCTCCGTGCCGTGCACCTGCTTCCCTGCCACCATGTCCTCCATTTCCGCCTCTAACGCCCCGCACATGAGCCTCCGGTTTTCCAGCACAGCCTCATCCCTGTCTCCCACGTGAAAGGCCATATTAAAAGATTCATACGGACCCCTGCTTACCCCCCCCAGCCTGGTGGTAAATGCGTGCCGGACCAGGCCTGTTTGTTCAAATACATCAAAGGTCAGGTATTTTAAACCTTCTTTATGTACTATTTTATACGGGGACAGGATGGTCTCAACCCTTTCCTGTTAAAATTTCTCGCTAACAGCCTGTATTACCCCGTCCTCAAAGGGATCACAAGCTGTAATGCTCACTTATATTATTCCGCCTTTTATTTTATTTTTTCTATCAGACCGTCCAGATGGTCCAACTGTCTCATAATTTCGCTATAATTATACTCTCCGCCGCTGGTTTGCAGCAAGGACTGGAGCTTTTCCGCCACCAGGGTGTGTGCTTTAAGGACATCCTCCTGGCTTATCACCAGACCCGGGGTCAGATCCACGGCATCCTGCCACTGGGGTACGGTTACAGGTATATTCAGGCGTTCCTGCACCGTACGTGATAGGACGTCCGTAGACTCGGGCTCCCCGTGCACCAGGAACACCCTTTGGGGCAGCCTGGTGAAGTTGCCCAGCCAGTCCAGTAGTTCCTTCTGATCGGCGTGGGCGGAAAAACCGTCGATACTGCGGATGTCGGCTTTAACAGCCACTTCCTCCCCGTGAATCCTGATTGCCTTTTCCCCGTCCATCAGTCTCCTGCCCTTGGTTCCCTCAGCCTGGTAACCAACGAACAAAATGGTGGATTCCTTCCTCCACAGATTGTGCTTCAGGTGGTGCTTAATCCGGCCCGCATCGCACATTCCGCTGGCAGAAAGAATTACCGCCCCTCCCCGAATATTGTTCAGGGCAATTGATTCCTCTGTGGTCTGGGAAAAAACCAGTCCGGGCAGGGCCAGGGGATCTTTTCCCTGGCTGATCAGTTCCCTGGTTTCCGGATCAAAACACTCCGGGTGCTTTTTAAACACCTGGGTGGCAGCCACGGCCATGGGGCTGTCGATATACACCTGCATGGGCGGAAATCTTTTTTCCAACATGAGTAAATTCATGTCATACAGCAGGTCCTGGGTACGCTCCACAGCGAATGCCGGAATAATTAAATTGCCGCCTTTCCTGTAGGTTTCCCATAATATATCGTGAAGCTTCTCAACCCTGTTTCCGGAATCCTTATGAATCCTGGAGCCATATGTGGACTCCATGATTACGTAATCGGCGGCCGCTACATCGGTGGGGTCGTTGACAAAGGGTTTGTTGTCCCTGCCCAGATCCCCGGTAAACAGCAGCTTGGTCTGCTCTCCGCCCTGGTTGACCAAAATCTCCAGCATGGCAGAACCCAGAATGTGTCCTGCGTCCAGGAAGCGAACGCTGATATTGCTGTTCAGGGAAATGGTCTCGCCGTAGCTTATCCGCTGAAAATAGCGCATGCTCTCCCTGGCCTCTTCGGCGGTATAAATGGGTGTAACAAGCTGTCTACCCGACCGCCTGTTTTTGCGGTTTAAACGCTCGACCTCCATTTCCTGTATAAATCCACTGTCTGGCAGCATGACCTCGCAAAGGTCAGCCGTTGCCCCGGTGGCAAATATTTTTCCCCTGAAGCCCTGCTTGACAAGTTTAGGAATGGCGCCACTGTGATCGATATGGGCATGGGTCAGTAAAACAAAATCCAACCCGGTGGGATTGAACGGAAACGGCTGATAGTTACGCTCCCGCAACGACTTGGAGCCCTGAAAAATACCGCAGTCAACCAGAATCCTGGTAGCCCCCGTTTCTATCATATGACAGGAACCGGTGACAGTGCCTGCGGCGCCCAAAAATCTTAATCTCATTAAAGCTCCCCCGTTCGGCTGTTTTCGATAAATTAATTACTTATTCACTCAATCTATCGTTAATCCCTTCCTTAAAATAGGTTTGGTCCTTAACTTTTTTCTAACCTATAGCTTGACACCAATACCCCTTATGGGTAATCTTATGGATATAATCCGCCTTTATTATTCCATAACCTTTTATTATAAGCATACGTTGGGGACATACCTCACCCAAAAGTCAGGCTATCTATAGAGGTGTGTCCCCTGACCTTAGAAAGGAGGTTTTCTTTATGCCCATTTACGAATTCCGCTGCGACTCCTGCGGCCACAAATTCGACAAGTTGTGCCCCATGGGGGAAACCGGCGAAAATATAAACTGCCCCCGCTGCGAAGCCCCCAAACCCCAGCGGCTTATGAGCGGATTCGCAGCCAAAAGCACAGGCAAGAACGGCCTTTCCACGCCCATGGGCGGTACCGGCGGCGGCTGCAGCGGCTGCAGTTCAAACAGTTGCAGCACCTGTGGACATTAACAACGGAGGAGTATTACAGCATTAAAAAACCTGCTCTTATCCAAAAATAAGAGCAGGTTTTTTATTATAAAATGCACTCGAAAAACACATCATCCACTGCCACACCGTTACGGTTATTGGTCCTGGGGGTAAATCTGAACCTGATCCGGGCAGTGCGCGCGCCGGCGGGTATCCTTCCGGTGGTAAAGGAGAATTGGCTGAACCTGTCGTTGGGAATGAAGTTCTCGTCGTAATCAGGATCGGACTGCCCTATAACGTTACCTCTGGAATCAAAATAGAGCACACTGGTCCTCAGGTTGAAATCACCATCTTCACGACTACCTACCTCCCTGCCCCAAAATGTCAGCCGGTAAGTCCTCTGGGGTACCACGGAAACATCCTGGTACAGCTCTGCGTTCCGGGACGGGTTATCGCCCATCAGCGCCGAGTACTGCCCGCTGTGTCTCAGGTTGCTCCGGACAACATTTACACTGACCCAGTTCCTGGGTGAGGTAAGGGTATTCCAGGACTCAAAACCCGGGTTCCTGAGCAGATTTACCCCGGCCTGGCAAACTCCCGGGGACGGGGTAGTGGTGGCCTCTCCCGTTATCCGGATGGAAACCGAGACAAACCGGTTTCTTAATCCCCTGGCCACATTGTAACCCCTCAGGGTCAACCTCTGGGGAGCAACAAGGTTTCCCTGGTTGTTCCTCTGGTCCCAGTTAAACCTGAATGTTTGGGACTGCCCGGGCCTGAGCACCACGGTTTCGGCGGCCTGGGTGAAAGCCCTCCCTGCTGAATAGTTCCAGATAACCCTCCCGGCCTCGTTCACCGCCTCAAATTCAAACCGCTGTCCAGTTGGATAGAACAACTCCAGTCTTCTACCGGAAACGTTAGTCTTGTTAAGAGAAATCGGTATTGTCTCACCCCGGCGGAATACTGACCGGGGTGTTCCGAACACATAAAGCAGTCCGTCTATTATCCTGCTGGCAAACGGGTCGGCTCCCCCATCATTCACTGTGGTATCATTCCCGGTAAGAGCACCGCCGTCCGCTTGGTCGTCAATAACCAGTACCTGTCCCACTTGAATCATGTTGGGATTGGACAGGTTGTTCAGTTCCACCAGACGCTCCACCGTGGTCTTATAGCGCTGTGCAATAGCCCCAAGCGTGTCTCCGCTCTGAACAGTATAGGTTACGGCCAATATGCTTACCTCCCTTGCTTCAAAGGTTTCATATTATACTATGTACATTGGCAGGGGAGGGTTACATTTTGATTTATATTGAAAAACCCTTATGAATTTGCATCGTTTACCGTGCGGTGGTTATCAGACGTTGTGCAACGCCGTCATACTTAATCATCAACCCCAGGCTGCAGGCACAGGAACACCCTGGACAAACGACTGTTTA
>CBEULQ010000035.1:0-11442 GCA_965543975.1 uncultured Desulfocucumis sp.
ATATCTCCTGGGTTCCCGGAAAGATAATCAGTCTTACGTCCCGGTGCACCTTTTTCCCTTTAAGCACCTTGGCGGCAGCCCTCAGATCCTCGATTCTGCCGTTGGTGCAGGAGCCTATGACGGACTGGTCTATTTTTATCTCCGCAGCTTCGCTCACCGGCCGTACGTTTTCCGGAAGGTGAGGGAAGGCCACCAGCGGCTCCATGTTGGTGACGTCAAATTCGTACACTTCCACGTATTTTGCGCCGGGATCGCTGCTGTAGAAGGTATAAGGCCGTTTGGCTCTTCCCTCCACGTAACTGCGGGTGATTTCATCCGGGGCTATGATTCCGTTTTTGGCCCCGGCTTCCACCGCCATGTTGGCCATGGTCAGCCGGCCGTCCATGGAAAGCTTCTCAATCACGGGGCCGGTAAACTCCATAGACTTGTATAGCGCCCCGTCGACGCCTATCTTGCCTATGGCAAGCAGTATAAGATCCTTGCCGCTGACCCATTCGGGCAGTTCCCCATGGTAGATAAATTTTATGGATTCAGGCACCTTCAGCCAGGTTTCCCCCAGGGCCATGGCAGCGGCTATGTCGGTGCTGCCCATGCCGGTGGAAAAGGCTCCCAGGCCGCCGTAGGTGCAGGTGTGGGAATCGGCGCCGATGACAAGGTCGCCGGGGCCCACCAGCCCCTGCTCCGGCAGCAGGCAGTGTTCAATTCCCATGCGCCCCACTTCAAAAAAGTTGGTCAGGCTGTGCTTGCGGGAAAACTCTCTCAGCATTTTGGCCTGTTCGGCGGATTTGATGTCTTTGTTGGGTACAAAATGGTCAGGCACCAGGGCTACCCGTTCATGGTCAAAAACCCTGTCCACCCCTATCTTTTCAAATTCACGTATGCTCACCGGCGCGGTGATATCGTTGGCCAGCACCAGGTCCACCCTGACGTTGATCAGTTCCCCGGGCTCCACATGATCCTTGCCCGCGTGAGCGGCCAGTATCTTTTCCGTTATGGTCATGGACACGGCATTGTCACCCTTTCTTGATGATTGAATTGCGAGAGCCCTGTGCCGGGCGTCTATTAAACATTGCCATTACCGTTTCCGTTGTTTTTTTCCGCCTCTTTTTCCGCGTCCCACAGCAGTTTATTCACCGCGTTGACATAGGCCTTGGCGCTGGCTTCCAGTATGTCCGTGCTGATGCCCCGGCCCACGTACACCTTTTCGCCGTCCTCGGTGATTTTCAAGGTCACTTCACCGATGGCGTCCTTGCCGGAGGTTACCGCCCGGATGCCCCAGTTCAGCAGGGTGCAGTTCATGCCGGTGACCTTATCCACGGCGTGGCAGATGGCGTCCACAGGACCGTTGCCGCACGCCGCCTCCTCAATTTTTTCATCGTCCTTGGTCAGGCCGATGGTGGCGGTGGGCACAATGGTGCTGCCGCTGGAAATGTGAATGTAGTTCAGTGTATAGGTGGCAGGAACAACACGGATTTCCTCCTCCACCATGGCTTCCAGGTCGTGGTCGGTGATTTCCTTCTTCCTGTCCGCCAAATTTTTAAAGCTGGCAAAGGCCTTGTTCAGTTCTTCCTCGTCCAGAACGTAGCCCAATTCCGCCAGGCGGTCCCGGAAAGCGTGCCTCCCGGAGCTTTTCCCCAGTACCAGGTTGCTGTGGCTTAAGCCCACCATCACCGGGTTCATTATTTCGTAGGTGGTGCGCTCCTTTAACACCCCGTCCTGGTGAATGCCTGATTCGTGGGCAAAAGCGTTTTTGCCCACCACCGCTTTATTGGGCTGAATTACCATACCGGTCAGCGTGGAAACCAGCCGGCTGGTGCGGTATATTTCCTCGGTCTTGACGTTGGTGTGCTTTTTAAACTGGTCCTTGCGGGTGTACAGGGCCATGATGACTTCTTCCAGAGAGGCGTTGCCGGCTCTTTCCCCGATGCCGTTGATAGCCCCCTCCACCTGGTTCGCTCCGGCGTTGACCGCCGCCAGTGAGTTGGCCACCGCCAGTCCCAGATCGTCGTGGCAGTGCACGCTTAATACCACTTTTTCTATGCCTTTGGTCCTGGCCCTGATATCGCTGATGAACCGGGCAAACTCGTCCGGCGCGGCGTAACCCACAGTGTCCGGAATGTTTATCACAGTGGCTCCGGCGGCAATGGCCACCTCCACCACCCGGCATAAAAAGTCCAGGTCCGAGCGGGAGGCGTCCTCTGCGGAAAATTCCACATCGGAGCCTTTGGTCCTGGCCCTGATATCGCTGATGAACCGGGCAAACTCGTCCGGCGCGGCGTAACCCACAGTGTCCGGAATGTTTATCACAGTGGCTCCGGCGGCAATGGCCACCTCCACCACCCGGCATAAAAAGTCCAGGTCCGAGCGGGAGGCGTCCTCTGCGGAAAATTCCACATCGGAGGTGTAGCCCCTGGCCCTTTTCACCGCCGCCTCGGCGGCCTCCAGCACCTGCTCCCGGCTCATTCTGAGTTTGTGTTTAAGATGTATGTCAGAGGTGGCGATAAAGGTGTGAATTCTGGGCTGTTCAGCCACCTTAAGGGCCTCCCAGGCCCTGTCGATGTCAATGAAATTCGACCGGGCCAGGCCGGCCACGGACACGCCCTTCACTTCCCGGGCGATCATACGCACCGCTTCAAAATCACCCTGGGATGAAATGGGGAATCCCGCTTCAATTACGTCTACTCCCAGTTTGGCCAGCTGACGGGCTATCTGCAGTTTTTCCCCGGCGTTCAGACTGACGCCCGGGGACTGCTCCCCGTCCCTCAAAGTTGTGTCAAAGATATATACCCGCTCACTCAAAGGCACCAGACCCTCCTTGATATTTTTAATCACCCTATTACCTAATGCCCCGCGGGATGACTCTTCCGCACCCTAAATACATAAATTTAACTGGCCTAGTTAACGATATTATCTATTCACCAGCATATATTATCTTTTTTATACGGACATAAGCGCCGTCCGTTTATCTAGCAATCGATGGCTTTGTCAATACTCTGCCCCGCCAGCACCATGGGTGAAACATTCTCTTCCGCGCTGACCAGGCAATTAACTATTACCGGACCCGGTGAAGCCATTATTTCCGGCAACAGACCTGTTAGCTCCTCCTCGGCTTTCACCGTATAGCCCTGAATGCCGTACGGTTTGGCCAGGCCGGCGAAATCCGGGGTAAATTTAAAGTTTACAGCCATATAGCGGCCTTCGCAGTAAAACTCCTGCAGTTGTCTCACCATGCCCAGTACATGGTTGTTCAGGATGAATATTTTCACCGGTAGCTCCTGCTCCACCGCCGTGGCCAGTTCCTGCATGGTCATCTGGAAACTGCCGTCCCCGGTAATCAGTATGACCGGTTTTTTGGGCAGGCCTATCTGTGCTCCCAGCGCGGCGGGCATCCCGAAGCCCATACAGCCCAGGCCTCCCGAGGATATCAAAGTCCTGGGCTTTTTAAAGCGGTAGTACTGGGCCACCCACATCTGGTGCTGCCCTACGTCGGTGGCTACCACCGAATTGCCTCCGGTGTACCGGTAGAGTGTTTCTATCACGGCCTGGGGCTTAAATCTCTCATCCTGCTTGTATTCCAGCGGGTACATCTGCTTCCACTGCATTATTTGGTCCACCCATTCCGGGCGATTGGTCTTATCCGACTGCTTAAGCTGCTTCAGAATGCCTTGCAGCACCTGCTTAACGTCGCCCACAATGGGTACATGTATTTGTACGTTTTTGCCTATTTCCGCCGGGTCGATATCCACGTGGATAATCGTAGCGTCGGGGGCGAAAGACGCAACTTTTCCGGTTACCCGGTCGTCGAAGCGGGCTCCCAGGGCGATCAGCAAATCGCAATTGGTGACCGCCAGATTGGCGTAGCGGGTTCCGTGCAGTCCCAGCATGCCCAGGAAAAGCGGATGGTCGCCGGGAAAGCTGGAAAGCCCCATAAAGGTGTTGGTAACCGGGGCGGAAATCATTTCAGCCAGTTCCTTCAGCTCTTCCGTGGCCCCGGCATTAATTATCCCGCCTCCGGCGTATATCACCGGCCGCTGGGATTTCCGCATTAATTTGGCGGCCTCGTTTATTTTTTTGGGGTGCCCGCTGTAGGTGGGCTTATAGCCCCTCAGGTTGACGGCCTTGGGATAGTCGAATTTAATTACGGTCTGGGCCACATCCTTGGGCAGGTCGATCAGCACCGGACCCGGCCGGCCCGTGGAGGCAATATGAAAAGCGTTTTTAATTACCTCCGGCAGCTTCCTGGCATCCTTCACCAGGTAATTGTGTTTGGTAACAGGCATGGTTATGCCGGTTATGTCAACTTCCTGGAAGGCGTCCGTTCCAACCTGGTCGGTGGATACCTGGCCGGTGAAAATCACCAGGGGCACCGAGTCCATATAGGCATTGGCAATGCCCGTCACAAGATTGGTTGCACCGGGGCCGGAGGTTGCCATGCATACCCCCACTCCGCCGGTGGCCCGGGCATAACCGTCAGCGGCATGCACCGCACCCTGCTCGTGCCTTACCAGAACGTGTTTAATGCCGGAGCTGTAGAGGGCATCGTACACCGGGAGGATTGCGCCGCCGGGATAACCGAAAACAATTTTAACACCTTCCAGTTCCAGGCAGCGAACCAGGGCCTGGGCAGCAGTCATTTCCATGGCAAGTCCCCCCTTCTTGAAGTTCGAAGTTCGGTGTTCGAAATTCGAATGGAAATTATCTCTTTTTAAGCCAGGGCATCATTTTGCGCAGTTCCGAGCCGACCTCTTCTATTTGCTGGTTTTCCTCGCGTTTTCTAATGGCGTTAAACACCGGGCGGTTGGCCTGGTTTTCCAGTATCCACTGCCTGGCGAACTCACCGTTTTGAATTTCGGAGAGCACTTTTTTCATTTCCTTGCGGGTTTCCTCATTAATTATGCGGGGCCCCACCATATAGTCGCCGTATTCCGCGGTATTGCTGATGGAATAACGCATCCAGCTTAGGCCACCCTCGTTGATCAGGTCCACGATAAGCTTCATTTCGTGCAGGCACTCAAAGTATGCCATTTCCGGGGCGTAACCTGCCTCCACCAGGGTCTGGAAGCCGGCTTTGATCAGTTCGCTGACGCCTCCGCAGAGCACCGCCTGCTCGCCGAACAGGTCGGTTTCGGTTTCTTCCTTGAAGCTGGTTTCAAATACACCTGCCCTGGTGCATCCGATAGCCTTGGCGTAGGCCAGGGCCACTTGTTTTGCCTTGCCGGTGTAGTCCTGATGGATGCCTATCAGTCCGGGAACTCCCACTCCCTCCTGATACATCCGGCGCACCATGTGGCCGGGGCTTTTGGGGGCCACCAGGAACACGTCCACATCCGCCGGGGGAACGATCTGACCGAAGTGAATATTAAAGCCGTGGGAAAACATCAAAGTCTTGCCGGTGGTCATGTGTTCGGCAATTTCTTCCTTGTACAGTTTGGCCTGGGTCTCGTCCGGCACCAGCAATTGTATGATGTCCGCCCTGGCCGCAGCCTCGGCAACGGTGTATACCTCAAGGCCGTCTGCCTGGGCCTTTTCCCTGCTCTTGCTGCCGGCATGCAGACCGACGATTACATCGATGCCGCTGTCTTTCATATTCTGGGCCTGGGCGTGACCCTGGCTGCCGTAGCCGATAACGGCCACTTTCCTGCCCTTTAATACCGATAAATCCGCATCCTGATCGTAATAAACGTTTACCATTAGTTAGTCCTCCTCGCGTACGTTTAAATTTGTATATTTTAAGCCTCGCAGCATGGCGATTTTACCCGTGCGCACAAGCTCCTTGATGCCGTACGGGCGCAGGCTTTCCTCAAAAGCATTGATCTTGCCGTCGTTGCCGGTGCATTCCAGGGTGATGGTTTTCCTGCCCAGGTCTACTATCCTGGCCCGGAAAATATCCGCTACCTGCATTATTTCGCCCCGGTGGCCGGGATCTGAACTCACCTTTATTAAAACCAGTTCCCGGTCTACGTATTCGTCAGCGGTAATATCGCTTATTTTGATAACGTCAATCAGCTTGTATAGCTGTTTGGTGACTTGCTCCAGTATCCTGTCGTCACCTTCCACCACTATGGTCATCCTGGACACATCAGGGTTTTCGGTACGCCCCACCGCCAGGCTGTCGATATTGAAACCGCGCCTGCTGAATAAACCGGCCACCCGGGCCAGAACCCCGGGGGTATTTTCCACCAGCACCGCAAGGGTGTGACGCATAGCAAACCCTCCTATTTAAATATTAATCCCGTGCCTTCAATGGCCATCATCTGAAGACCGGGGCTTCCTAGCCTAGCATGTTGTTTAGTGTACCTCCGGGCGGCACCATCGGCAGGACATTTTCTTCCCGCTCTATGACGAAGTCTATCATCACAGGTTTGGAGGAAGCTATAGCCTGCTCCAGGGCCGGCGCCAGCTGGGACTGTTTGTTGACCCTGAGCCCTTCCGCCCCGTAAGCCTCGGCAAGTTTGACGAAATCCGGGTTGAACAGCTCGGTGTGGGAGTAGCGGCGATTCCAGAAAAGCTCCTGCCACTGCCTCACCATTCCCAGGAAGCCGTTGTTCAGTATGGCCACATTGACCGGCAGATCGTAATTCACCGCCGTGGCCAGTTCCTGAATGTTCATTTGAATACTTCCGCCCCGTAAGCCTCGGCAAGTTTGACGAAATCCGGGTTGAACAGCTCGGTGTGGGAGTAGCGGCGATTCCAGAAAAGCTCCTGCCACTGCCTCACCATTCCCAGGAAGCCGTTGTTCAGTATGGCCACATTGACCGGCAGATCGTAATTCACCGCCGTGGCCAGTTCCTGAATGTTCATTTGAATACTTCCGTCCCCGGCTATATCAAACACCGTTTCACCGGGACAGGCCACCTGCACCCCGATGGCTGCGGGAAAACCGTAACCCATGGTGCCCAGCCCGCCGGAGGAGATAAAAGTACGGGGCCTGGTAAAGGTATAGTAGTGGGCGGCCCACATCTGGTGCTGGCCCACCTCGGTGGTAATCCTGGCATTTCCTCCGGTGGCGTGGTAAATCCCCCGGATTGCCTGCTGGGGTTTGAGTCTGCCGTTTTCCTCGAAATTTATGGGGTATTCCTTTTTCCACTCGTCTATCTTATCCTGCCAGGCCCCCGGCAGTTTCGCCTGCAAACGGAGCAGCAGCTGCCGGAGAATGGTCTTGACGTCCCCGGGTATGGATATGTGCACCCGTACATTTTTGTTTATTTCCGCCGGGTCTATGTCCACATGTATAATTTTTGCGTTGGGGGCGAATACGTCCGCCTTGCCGGTCACCCTGTCGTCAAAACGGGCTCCCAGGGCTATCAGCAAGTCACACTCGCAAATGGCGTAATTGGCGTATTTGCTGCCATGCATTCCCAGCATGCCCAGGAAAAGCGGGTGATCCCCGGGAAAGCCTCCCAGCCCCATGAGGGTGGAGGTAACCGGCGCCACCAGCATTTCCGCCAGTTGTCTAAGCTCTTCATGTGCTCCGGAGCTTATGATTCCGCCGCCGGAGTATATAACCGGCCGCTCGGATTCCATGATAAGTCTCACGGCCTTGTTGACCTGCTCCTCGGTGCCCTCCAGCACCGGGTGGTAACCCGGCAGGCTCATGTCCACATCCGACGGATCATAATCCGCTTCGGAGCGGGAAACGTCCGAGGGTATATCCACCAGCACCGGGCCGGGACGGCCGGTGGAGGCCAGATGAAAGGCCTCCTTCACGGTGCGGGCCAGTTCGGAAATGTCCTTTACCATGTAATTGTGTTTGGTAACCGGCAGAGTAATGCCGGTTATATCCACTTCCTGGAAGGTATCCCGCCCCAGCAGCGGGGTGGGCACCTGTCCGGTAAAGGCCACCATGGGCACGGAATCCATGTAGGCGTTTGCTATCCCCGTCACCAGATTGGTTGCCCCCGGCCCGGAGGTGGCCAGGCATACGCCGACCTTTCCGGAGGCTCTGGCGTACCCGTCGGCGGCGTGGGCCGCCCCTTGCTCGTGCCTGGTGAGTATATGGTTTATATCGGAATCGTAAAGGGCGTCATAGATGGGTATAACCTGACCTCCGGGATAACCGAAGATGGTATCCACACCCTGTTCCTTAAGGCACTGTACCAGTGTCTGTGCCCCGGTCATTTTCACTTGCGACACCTCCGCTTTAATGTCATCCCCACTATTTTTTCAGTACCGCGCCTGTGCTGGCCGAAGTGACCAAACCGGCGTAGCGGACCAGATAGCCCTTTTTAACCCTGGGCTCCGGCGGCTGCCAGGCGCTCAGCCGGGCGGCCAACTCCTCGGATGACAGTTCAACGTTTAATCTATTATTATTGATGTCTATTTCAATCATATCACCGTCCCGCAGCGCGGCTACGGGTCCGCCCTCCGCCGCCTCCGGGGAAATGTGCCCGATGGAGGCGCCCCTGGTGGCGCCGGAAAAGCGGCCGTCGGTAAGCAGGGCCACATCTTTGTCCAGGCCCAGACCCATTACCGTGGCGGTGGGGGTCAGCATCTCCCTCATACCCGGGCCGCCTTTGGGGCCTTCGTAGCGGATAACGATTACATCCCCTTTTTTAATGGCTCCGGAATTGATCACGGTCACGGCTTCCTCCTCGGAGTCGAACACCCTGGCCGGACCCTTGTGGTAAAGCATTTCAGGGGCAACCCCGGCCTTCTTCACCACCGCCCCGTCCGGGGCCAGGTTCCCTCTCAGGATGGCTATGCCGCCGCTCTGGCTGTACGGAGCGTCAATGCTGCGGATGACATCCGGGTTCAATATCTTTCTGTCCCGGATAATATCACCCACCTTCAAACCGGAAACGGTGGGAACTTCCTGGTCCAGTAAACCCTTTTTGGCCAGTTCCGCCATGACCGCCCCGATTCCCCCGGCCTCGTGCAGGTCCTCCATGAAATGGCTTCCCATGGGGCTGAGCTTGCAGAGATTGGGAGTCTGTTCACTTATTTGGTTAATCTTATCAAGATTTATCTCCACGCCGGCTTCTGAAGCTATGGCCGGCAGGTGCAGCACTGTGTTGGTGGAGCAGCCCAGGGCCATATCCACCGCCAGTCCGTTGTTGAACGCCCTTTCCGTCAGTATGTCCGAAGGTTTGATGCCCTCCCGGACCAGTTCCACCGCCCTGATTCCGGTTAATTTGGCCAGCCTGCGCCTGGCGGCGGTAACTGCCGGCACGGTGCCGTTGCCCGGCAGGGCCATGCCCAGGGCCTCGGTGAGACAGTTCATGGAATTGGCGGTAAACATTCCTGCGCAGGAGCCGCAGCCCGGGCAGGTGGATTCCTCGTATTCGGTCAGTTCGGCCTCGGTAATCCTCCCTGCCCTGACAGCTCCCACCGCCTCAAATATGGTGCTGAGGGAAACCCTCTCGCCCCTGTAGCGTCCTGACAGCATGGGGCCGCCGCTGATAACTATGGCCGGTACATCCAGCCTGGCCGCCGCCATGAGCATCCCCGGCACCACCTTGTCGCAGGCGGTGACCAGCACCAGTCCGTCAAACTGGTGGGCCTCGGTCATGGTTTCCACAGAATCGGCTATCAGCTCCCTGCTGGCCAGGGAGTATTTCATCCCGCTGTGGTTCATGGCAATACCGTCGCATACGGCAATGGCGGGGAATTCCACCGGTGTTCCGCCGGCCAGCCTCACCCCGGCCTTTACGGCCTCGGTAATATCTTTAAGGTGCATATGTCCGGGAACAATTTCGTTGAATGAATTTACAACCCCGATGATAGGACGCTCCAGTTCCTGGTCCACATAGCCCAGGGCTTTCAACAAGGAACGGTGCGGTGCTTTATCAATACCTTTTTTAATGGCGTCGCTGCGCATAACCAACCCTCCAGTATGGATATGGAATGTATTTCTTATATCCGGTAAAATATAAAACCTCCCGTCCCCGGCAGTCTTAAAAAACTACCAGGGACGAGAGGTTAATCCTCGCGCGGTACCACCCTGCTTGCCCCCGTAAAAAGCACGGGAGCCACTTTGTGTCCCCATCAGGACACAGCTTTGGTAACGGGTGACTGACCCGGCCAGGCTTACTATACTTTCAGCCGACGGCTCCAGGGCGATGTTTTCACCTGTTAAGGCACCGGTTCTCAGCTACCCCGGCTCTCTGAAACCTTGACAGACAGGCTACTTGCTCCCTTTCACGGCCTTTGAAGGATAATATGTTATCAAGTATACAAAAACGGCTTTTTAGTGTCAAGGAATAAATTTTCGTATAAACTTAATAATTTTTTAAAGTTTTTCCCTGGCCCTGGCAATGGCCTCCCGCAGCGACTCCGGCGACGGCCCGGCCAGGTGACGGCGGGCTTCCACGCAGCGCTTTATAGATATATTGTCATAGACATCCCCTTCGATGGAGGGGCTGAACCGGCTGAACTCGTCCAGGGATAATTCCTCCAGGGATTTATTTTCCCCGACGCAGTAATACACTGCCTTACCCACTATTTCATGAGCCTCCCGGAAGGGCACACCCTTTTTCACCAGGTAGTCCGCCAGATCGGTGGCGTTGGTGAAACCTCCCCGGGCAGCCCCGGCCATACGCTCCTCCCGCACTCTCATAGTGGCTACCATAGGCCGGAATACCATAAGGCATTTTTTTACCGTGTCCACGGCGTCGAACAGGGCTTCCTTGTCTTCCTGCATGTCCTTGTTGTAGGCCAGGGGCAGCCCTTTAAGCATGGTCAGCAGCGTCATCAGATCGCCGAATACCCTGCCGGATTTGCCCCGGGTGAGCTCCGCCACGTCCGGGTTTTTTTTCTGGGGCATCATGCTGCTGCCGGTGCTGTAGGCGTCATCCAGTTCGATAAAGGAGAATTCCGCGCTGGACCAGAGAATAATTTCCTCGCAGAAGCGGCTTAAATGTACCATAATCAGTGAAGCCGCAGCCGTAAATTCCACCGCAAAGTCCCGGTCGCTCACCGCGTCCAGGCTGTTCCCCGCCACTTTGGCAAAGCCCAGCTGCTCCGCCACGTAACCCGGGTCCAGTGGAAAGGTGGTTCCGGCCAGGGCCCCGGCTCCCAGGGGGAGAACGTTCACCCTTTTGTAACAGTCCGCCAGACGCTCCCTGTCTCTCTGGAACATTTGAAAATAGGCCATAAGGTGGTGAGCCAGGGTGACGGGCTGAGCCCTTTGCAGATGCGTGTAACCCGGCATAACGGTATTTATGTATTTTTCAGCCAGCTCCAGAAGGGTTGACTGCAAATCTTTTAAAAACGCGGTTACATTGTCTATTTCGTCTTTTAAATACATTCTGACATCCAGGGCCACCTGGTCGTTGCGGCTCCGGGCCGTATGCAGCTTTTTGGCCACCGCCCCTATTTTTTCGGTCAGTATCTGTTCCACGTTCATGTGAATGTCCTCGGCCTCCACCGAGAAATCCACCAGACCCTTTTCGATGTCCTCCAGCACGGCTGCCAGGCCGTCAACTATGGCCTCAGCCTCATCCC
>CBEULQ010000036.1:0-11397 GCA_965543975.1 uncultured Desulfocucumis sp.
AATCGGTCCCAATGGTGCAAAAGTAAAGGTTAATCCTGGGGAACAGATTTTAAGTGATGAAGCCTATCAACTTTAAATAGAATGGGTGGCAGGAGTACCAGTTGGCTTAAACATAATAAAATTTCCTAGTGGATTAGTGGTTGCACCAAATTTATCTCCTAGTCCCTATAGTGTTAATGGTATTACTTTTGATATCAGTGGTGCTATAGGCGACAGTAGCTGGAACGGAAACCAACATCAAGGAAATGTTGTATTTCATCCCGGCTTTAATGGTACATTAATAGGGTCACTAGGTGTTAACAACAGTATAAAAATACAATTGGGAGCCAATAGTGGGCAAACCATGTCTATTTATATTCCAAAAGTTGATGCTCAAAGTCTTAATATAGACACCTTAGATATCTCGACTAGGTCAGGAGCTGTCGCTTCAATTACAGGTATTGATAACGCTATCAAATTTATTTCCTCCGCCCGTTCCAAATGTGGTGCCTACCAAAACGCTTTAGAACATGTTAACAATAATCTTTTGAATTATAAAGAAAATATAAAGTCGGCCCAATCACGTATCGCAGATGCTGATATAGCCAAGGAAATGGTAGAATTAACAAAAATTAGAATACTTGCACAGGCAGGACAGACAGTATTGGCTCAAGCAAATCAAGAATCTAAAAAAGTTATTCAATTGCTTCAATAAAAAATTTATAAGCAGATTAACCGCCAAATAAGATGGCGGTTTTTATATAATGTTTTATTGTCTCACTTTTAAACCTGTCATGAAATTCATGTACATAACGCTTGTATTTTTTGATATAGTAATATGTATAACTGATGTTTATTCTTTTCATTACTCTCGCCATTCCGTCGAGTAATAGAAGAAAGTGATTATAATCAATGTTGCATTTTAAGGAGGCACAATGCAAAACCTTTTTAAATTTAGTGTAGATTCAGAAGTGACAAAACTTGGAATCAAAGTGGCAGGTGTTGTAATCAACGGGATGAAAAATGAAATGGAAAATAATGATTTTATTTTTTATAGACAAAAGCTCTTGGAAGATTTAAAACTAAATTATCCGGCCAATATAATAGCAGAAGACTCAATTATTCAGGGTTTTCGTATTCTTCATAACAAAATTGGCCGTTCAAATAAAAAATATATAGCATCGCCAGAGAGTTTAATTGGAATTTTGCTTAGAAATGGAAAGTTTCCATCTATTAATCTTATTGTTGATATTTATAATTGCATTTCATTGGAAACAAGATTATCATTAGGCGCACATAATCTTGAAAAGGTTCATGGCAATATTACATTACGGATGGCAAACGGCAGTGAAAGTTTTCTTCAATTGGGCAAGAGTGACCCGAAGAAAGTGAATTCCGGAGAATATTGCTATATAGATGACAGTAATGAAGTACTTTGCAGGATGGAATGTCATCAGACAGAGAAAACAAAAATTGAACTGGAAACTAAAAATTGCATTTTTATCGTACAGGGAAATGAATATACGTCGAAGGATTACATTTTATCTTCTACCTATAAATTATTGGACCTGTTGAAAAAATATTGTGGCGGTCAGGAAAAGGAAATTTCTTTTTATAGCAGTTAAAACATCAATAAGCATGTAAAATACATAAAATGGCTAGAGGCCGGAAAAACTTTTCAGCTTTCAGCCTCTATCCCTCATAACTATTCCAACTAACGTATTTCAGAATCCCACCAGCGGTATACGGGTAATGGCCGAGGCCTCTGTGGAAAGCGCCCGCAAGTCCTCCGGCTCCAGGTTGTGGCAGTTGGTCTTACCGCAAATACGGGTAATCATGCGCACTTCCTCGGTCATGGCCCGAATCAAATTGGCTAGCCTCTCCGCCCCTTCTTCCCAGTCAAACCTTTTGCGCAATTCGGGATCCTGGGTGCACAAGCCGGCGGGGCAGCTGCCGGTGGCACACTGGCGGCAGGCCTTGCAGCCCAGGGCAATCAGGGCGGCGGTGCCGATGCCTACCGCCTTGGCCCCAAGTGCCAGGGCTTTGGCCGCATCGGGGCCGTCTTTAATCCCTCCCATGACCACAATGTCAATTTCATCTTCCATTCCCTCTTCACGAAGTCCTTCCATGGCCGCAACCAACGCTGCCATGGTGGGAATGCCAACGTTATCCTTAAAGGTCTCCGGTCCTGCGCCCGTACCGCCTTGCATACCGTCCAGCACCACGATATCGGCTCCAATCTTACAGGCGATCTTGACGTCCTCTTTCACCCGGCTGGCGCCAATTTTTAGAGATACAGGAATCTGCCAGTCAGTGGCTTCGCGCAATTCCAAAATTTTTAAAACCAGGTCATCGGGTCCCATAAAATCGGGGTGCCGGCTGGGGCTGCGGAGGTCGATGCCCACGGGCAGGCCCCTTTGCCTGGCAATGTCCGGAGTTATTTTAGAGCCCAGCAAATGCCCGCCGGAACCGGGCTTTGCCCCCTGGCTGAGGAACAACTCAACAGCATCCGACCGCTGTAAGTCCCGCGGATTAAAGCCATAGCGCCCTGGTGTGCACTGGTAGAACAACCGCCTGGCCAGCTGCCTCTCTTCTTCAAGCATACCTCCTTCTCCAGTGTTATCCACCGTTCCGGCCAGGGTGGAGGCCCTGGCAAAGGCCATCTTGACTTCCTTGGAAACGGCACCGTAGCTCATGGGCGCAATGATGATGGGTGTTTCCAGCTTCAGCGGCTGCTTGGCAAAACGGGCTCCCAGAACCGTGGTGGTGTCGCATTCCTCCCTGTGTACATCAATGCACAAACGGCTTAAGGCAGCGGCCAGGAAGGTAAGGTCATCAAAGGAAGGTATCGGGCGCTTGATACCGAAGCCTTCAATCACGTTGCAGCCCAGACGCGCCCTCTCCTGAATTTGCTTGCGGACGTCATTGTTCCATAGTTGGTAATTACTCACCTTCAGACACCTTCTTTCCGTACCGGTGGTGCTTTTGGGCAGAAACAAACTTGCGGAATGCAAGGGGCTTCACAAGGCCGTAGCGGCGCAGCAAATCACTGAGGTAATAATCATCTTCAGCTGTATAAACCGCTTCTTTAACGTCTACACCCAGACTTTCCACCTTGCCGCCTACATAAATGGTGCCTCCCACCATATAGTGACCTACCAGGTCACCGGCATTGCCAAGTACCACGATGGTACCGTTTATCATCATAAACCCGGTCATAAAGCCGCTGTTTTTGCCAACAATGATGGTGCCGCCTTTCATAACCTGCCCGGGGCGGGAACCCATATTCCCCTTCACCACCAGGGTGCCGCCGCGCATACCCGGCGCGGAGCAACTGCCGGCGTTGCGCTCCACGATGAATTCTCCCGACATCATGTTGTCGGCTGAAAACCAGCCAACACTGCCTTCCACCCGGAGTTTGACGTCTTCATTGAGGCAGCCGCAGAAATAACCGGCGCTGCCGCGAACGGTCATTTGCAATTCTCCGAGGATACCCACCCCCAGATGATGTCTAGCCCGGGGGTTCAGGATCTCCACTGCCTCTCCCGCTTTTATTGCTTCCCTCAAAGCCCGGTTAATTTCAGTTACAGATAACTTGTCTGCATCCAGGTTGATCATTCCAGCCCCACCGCCTGATAGGTTAATTTTTTAAAGTTATGCTCTCCCGTGACGGACCATGTTCCGGTCAAATACGGAGGCGGCTCCACCACAGCAATGTTTTCCATGTCCGGCAGCAAAGCCTGCAGGCTTATTTCCTCGGAAGCCAATACCACCCTGTCTTCCAGGTCAGCGTAAACCAGGGGTTTGGCCGCCAGTTTATCCTTGGCAAAACCAATCTCCGTCGGCGTTGACACCAGGAAGGTGTAAGTACCGTCCAGATCTCCGAGGCTTTGCTCCAGGATATCCTGAAGTTTCATGCCCTTTTTGAGATAGTGGGCGGTATAAATGGCAATGAGTTCAGAATCGTTATCGGTTCGGAAATGGTAGCCCCAGCTTTCAAACCTCCTCCTTAACTTCCAGTAATTGGTCAACTGTCCGTTATGAACAATGGCTACATCTCTGAAACCGTAAGCCCAGAACGGGTGAGCACGGTCGGGGCTGACGCTGCTCTCCGTGGCCAGCCGGGCGTGGCCGATGCCATGGGTACCATCTATATCACTGTAGTGATAGATCTTATCAAGCTGGTCGGATGTCCCGAGGTCTTTGTAAATCCTTAGCTGATTGCCGATGCTGATGGTCTGAACGTTGCGTTTGTCCAATTCATAACACAGGTCGAGCACCGATCCCCCGTATACGGCTTGAATGCTAACAATCGAGCCTTTGGTTTGGGCATCAAGAATCGCTCCGCCCTCTTTTTTCAGCAAGCCCTCGATGGTGGTCAATACATCTTCCGCCGCTCTATCGCTTTCACCCCGGACGTTCATCAGCAGAATATCCTGTTCGCCGGACTTTTCCCTGGCGCTGAAGATGGCAACGCCGCTGGAATCTTCACCGCGATGGCGAATTCCGTAGATCAGCCTCTCCAGGTCGGCACCCACCTTGCCGGTGGAGTTTTTATAAAGGACCCCTCCTATGCCGCACATCCCATTCCCTCCTTTACCTTTTCAAGTCTGTAATAGACTGCCTCTATCCTACCGTAAGGTAGCGCTCTACCTCCCAGTCGGAAACGGTGTTGTGATACTCATCCCACTCCCGGCGCTTAACCTGAAGGTAAAGCCTCATGTAGTCACTCCCCAGTGCCTCACCCAAAACTTCGTCAGCCTCCAGTTCATCCAGAGCCTCATTCAGGTTGGCCGGGAGAACCCTAATCCCACGGTTTTGCAATTCCTCCACCGTATACGCATATGTGTTTTCATCAAAGCGCGGTCCCGGATCGATCTGGTTTTCGATCCCGTCCAGCCCCGCCGCCAGGATTGCCGTCACCGCAAGATACGGATTAGCCGCGCCGTCCACGGTTCGCTTTTCGATCCGGCCCGGACCAGGGACACGGATCATCACGGTGCGGTTGTTTCCGCCGTAAGTAATATATACCGGGGCCCAGGTCGCCCCTGATGTGGTGGGCCGGGTTACCAGCCGTTTATAGGAGTTGACGGTGGGCGAAGTTATCGCGGCCAGCGCCCGGGCGTGCTTTAAAAGCCCGCCAATAAACCAGTATGCATTCCGGGAGAGGCCGCGGGAGTCGTTGCGGTCCAGGAGCAGGTTGGTACTCCCCTCGGCGTCCCAGAGACTCATGTGATAATGGCAGCCGTTTCCTGTCAGGTTTTTAAAAGGTTTGGGCATGAAGGTGGCCGTAAGCCCCTGCTGTTCCGCCAGGCTTCGGATGATATATTTGGCAAGGGTTAAACGATCACTCTGGTTCAATGCCTCAGAGTACTGCCAGTTAACTTCAAACTGACTGTTGGCGTCTTCGTGATCGCACTGGTAAACCCCCCAGCCCAGTTCGTTCATGATATCCACCATCCGGGTCACGAAGTCAAGGTTCCGGTTTAGGGCCTGCTGGTTGTAACAGGGCTTGGCGGAGTTGTCCAGAGGGTCAAAGGGCATAATGTTGTCGTTCTCCCGCTTTACCAGGAAAAACTCGGGCTCCATCCCAACCATCAGGCGATATCCCCTGTCGCTGACCTTTTTCAGCATATTGGTCAGAATTGTTCGCGGACAATAGGGCCATGGCTGGCCGTTGACGTAGAGGTTTGAAGCGACCCAGGCAATCTCCCGCCGCCAGGGCAGGATATGTAATGATGAAAAATCCGGGATGGCCATAATGTCGGGGTCGTGAGGCCCCTGCCCCAGGTCGCCGGCCGCAAAGCCTGCAAAACCAACGCCATCGGAAGCTACATCTTCCAGGGTTTCGGCCGGCACCAGTTTCGCCCGGCTGATTCCGTTCATTTCCACAAATGACACCATGAAATACCGGATACCTTTTTCGCGGACCAGCGCCGCCACTTCGGAATGGGTCATTGTAAGTACCTCCTTATTTGGTAATCTGTTCAGGAGTCAGTATAAGCCTTGGCCCAGTTGCTGAAGCGCTGCTCTCCGGCCGGGCGCAGGCCGAATTCGGCGCCGGCATCCAGGATGGCATTTACCATGCTCTCCGCATAACCCCGCGAGCAGGTGAGCAGCAATCCGCCGTCGAATCCGCGGCCCCTTTCCAGGGTGACCACTTGGCAGGGGATGTGCGAAAACGGTCCCTGCAGCAGAAAAGGCGTCTTTTTTTTGGGGTCCGACAGATCCAGGACGGTCAGCTTTTCGGCAATGGCCAGGGCTTTGAGACCGAACAGCGCCAAAAATACAGTGGATTCGGTCACATCGGTGTACCCCGGCTCGCCCGGCAATTCAGGCGCATCGGCCAGCAGGTGCCAAATGGCGGACTGGGTGCGATTCATGCGATTGATCAGTACGCCTTTCTGAAAGGCGCAAGTGCCGGGCAAGTCCGGAATATCCAGCCCCAGCGGTTTTCGGTGGGCCAGATCCTTATCCTGCAGGTCCCACTTGGCCTTATGAGTCAGATCCACCAGAAAGGGGCCCTGGCCTTCGTCGCTATACTCCAACACCACTGGCCAGTTGTCCCGCATTTCGATTTTTTTGGCGCCGACCTTGAATTGAACAGGCGACCGTCTTTGTATCTCCGTCATGGTCATCACCTCACATTTTCATCCGCTTGCCTTCGGGGTCATAGAACGGCATGGGCACGACCCGGGCATACAGCCGTTTGCCGTTACATTCATCTTCGAAAATTTCAAGCCTTGTGCCAAGGGCGGCCAACTCGGCGTCCACCAGGGCCAGGCCCACCGATTCATTTAGTGTAAAACTCTTGCGGGCGGTGCAGACATACCCGCGGATGCGCTGGTCGACGATAATCGAGCCGTCTCTGGGCGGGCGCTGGGGATCCTCCATCTTGATGCCCACCAGCCGGAAACGGTCTGGATCGTTTTCTGCCTGGCGCAAAGCCACGGCGCCCACTGCCTTGGCGTCCTGTTTATTGCGATCCCACAGAAAACCCAGCCCCAGATCGAGCAGGTTGGTGCGTTGTTCCGATTCCTGACCCAGGATGATATGGCATTTTTCCAGGCGCAGGACGTTCTGGGCTTCTACGCCGAAGTTGCGGATACCGAACTCCCGGCCGGCTTCTTCTATAATTTGCCACAGGGCCGGCATATAGGAGGCGGCCCCGTGCAGCTCATAGGAGAGTTCGCCCACAAACCCCAGCCGCATGGCGCGCACCGGGATCGTTTTCCGGATGGTAAACTCGCGATAACCGCCGAAGGGAAAGGCGTCATCGGAGAGATCCGTATCAGCAACCTTTTCGAGGACTTTGCGCGCGTTTGGCCCGGAAATGTTGATCACGCCCATGGCATCGCTCAGGTTGACCAGGTGGAAATCCCAGCCGTCGTAACGGGTGTGATAGCGGATCCACTCCACGGTCTCTCCTGCGCGGGCAGTGGAGGTGGTGAAGTAATAGTCGTTTTCAGCCAGTTTGACCACCACACCGTCATCGATCACGCAGCCGTCATCATTGCACATGGCCGAGTATTTGACCCGCCCCTCGGTCATCTTGGCCATGTTGCCCACATAGACGCGCTGCAGGGCCTTGAGCGCATCCGGCCCGTGAATGCGGAATTTGCCCAGGGTCGAGGCGTCCAGCAAGCCGACATTGTTGCGTACATTGAGGATTTCCTCGCGGCAGCTGAAGTCTTCGGAAAAGTAGCGGGCACGGCGCCACACGCCCATACGCCGGAAAACACCGCCGGCTTTTTTCTGTAGTTCGTGTAGCGGCGTGCGCTTGCACATATCGTGGCTGGCCCCGGCGTAGGTCGCGATGAAAGTGGGCGCCAGGGGCGGCCGCACCGTCGTTGGAATGGGCTTGGCGTCTTTGAGGGCCTGGTATTCGGACACGAACAGGGGCAGGTTGTGACCGGGGATGCCGCCCTGTCCGGGGCCGGTACCGACCGAGGTAAAGCGTTTGATCAACTCGGGCACATCAAACCCCATCTCGATGGCCTGTTTGATATTTTTTAAAGTTGTGTCTTCGTCAAAACAGATGAAACTCTTGCGGCCTTCAACCGGGGCGCTCACCAGCTTGGCGCCGCGCTTGGGTCCAGGCAGCGCGTTGAGCTGCCCGCCGGTTTCGGCAACGGCCTTGGCGGTGTCGGCGCCGCAATCGGCTGCCGCTTTCAATCCGGCCAGCCTGCCGGACGCCTCGATGGCCAGGGCATGCTGCAGACCGGTCAGGCGGCCGGCTATGTGGGTTTTGGCCGGGAGGTCAGACGGCAGAAAATAGCCGGTGTGCACATCGTATTTCAGTTTGGCCTGGGCCAGCGTCAAAGGACCCGTCACCGGTGTGAAGCCGGCCGATGCAACCAGCAGGTCGCACCCGAACTGGCGTTTCTCGTGTCCGTCGATGGTGCTGAGGGTGACTTTTTCCACCTTTTTAGATCCGTGGGCCTCGTACGCCACCCATCCGCGCATGAACGGAATATTGCGTTCGGCCAGTGCCTGCAGCAGTTGGGGGTCTTGCCCGTCTTCACGGATATCTGCCACGCAGGCAATTTTCAGTCCCAGATCGAACAGGTCCGCCGCGGCTTCCAGCCCCAGATCATGTCCGATGCTGAATACCGCCTGGCTTCCCGGCAGCAACCCGTAAGTGCGGGCCAGCCGGTGGGCGCAGCCAACCTGCATGATGCCCGGACGTTCGTTGTTTTCGAACAGCAAAGGCCTTTCAATACAGCCTGTGGCCACCACCACGCTTTCGGCGCGGATTTCCAGGTAGCGCTGATCGAAGCTGTCGGGTTCGCCGCCCACCTGAAACGCTGTGATCAGATTGTTGTTGTACGCGCCCACCACCGCCGTGTGTTTGAACACCCGGATGTTGGCTGTGGCCTCCACCTGTCCGGCCAACTGGCGCGCCCGCTGATAGAGCGCTTTTTCTTGATCATAGGCGCCCACCCGGTACTCGAAGCAGCCGCCCAGCCAGGGCCTGGCTTCCAGCAACACCACCCGAAGTCCGCTACCGGCCGCTGCCAGGGCCGCCGTCATGCCGGCCGCGCCGCCTCCGATCACACAGACATCAGCCTTGGGAAAGATTTCATCATAGTTGCCCTTCATTCTGAAATCCGGTGAAATTTTCCCCAGTCCGGCGGCCTTGCGCACTTGTTTCATGGCGATGGGCCACAGCCAGACCGGCTTGTGCATAAACTGGTAGTAGAAACCAGCCGGCATCAGCCAATCGAGTTTGTCCATGAAGCCCATCCAGTCAAACTCCGCCGAACCTTTAACATTCTGATCCTCGATCTTCATCCCGTTTTTTAGCAGGGTTTTTTCGGTGTTAACGTTGGGAATGTCATCCACTTGCATGCTGGTGTTGCTGCACTCCCCATCCAGGCTGTACAGCCCGCGGGGACGGTGATATTTCAAGCTGCGTGAAAAGACCCGGACACCGTTGGCATACAGGGCTGTTGCAATGGTATCGCCGGCCACTCCCTGGCATGTTTTCCCTTTATACTGAAAGGATCTGTTTTCCGAGGGGTCGATCCGTAATGTGGGCAGTTGGGTGAGCCTCTTCATGATTTTGCCTCCGGTTCCACTTCAAGGTTGGTCAGGGTGTTGCGATGAATGGTAAACCAGGCGCCGCATCCGTTCTTATGACACCACCACTCTTTTTGAATGCCGGCCACGCAGTTGTTCATGTGAACATAGTCGCACCAGCTTCGGGGGGTCAATCCTTCTTCCGCGGGCCGCGGCCCCTTGTCTTCACCGCCATACCGGAATTCGTAGCCATTGCGTTTACCGCAATTGGGGCAAGTAATCGTCAGTGCCATCGCTGTACCTCCTTATCGTTCAAATGGGCCGGAGACCAGTCCCTTAATTGTCCGCACTGTAGCTGACCAGGGCGGCGGTTTCGCCCATCAATTTGTGTTTTTCATAGCGGCGCAAGGTAAACGGCTTGAGCATGTCCGGACACTGGCCGCTGGCTATGAATTTGGCCATGTAGCGGCCTGTTGCCGTACAGGATTTAAAGCCAAAGTATCCCCAGCCGCAATTCATATAGAAACCTTCGATGGGGTCGTTGCCATCCATAATGGGGGCCATGTCCGGCGTCATGTCGGCCAGTCCGGCCCAGGTGCGCATGAACTTCACGCCCCGCAAAAAAGGAAGAAACTCTGATAAAGCCTCGGCCTGGTGCTTGATGTAATGCGCCGTGGTCAGGGTCGTGTAGTTGGGCCAGGGGTCCATGTGCGCGCCGGTGGCGATTTCACCCTTGAGGGTCTGGTTGGCATAGGCATGATACATGCCGGATGAAACCACGTGATGAAGAACCGGTTTGAGCGGCTGGGTGACCATGGCCTGGATGGTCAGTACGCTGATGGGCAGCCGGATGCCGAGCATTTTGTTGATGATCCCCGCTGAGTAGCCGCCTGCCGATACCAGCACCCGCGGGGTACGAATCCGGCCGCGGCTGGTATCCACCCCTGTGATTTTGCCGTTTTCCCTGTGGATCGCAGTAGCTTCGGTTTGCTGATGGATATGTACCCCATACCGGGCCGCGCCTTTGGCCAGGCCCCATACCACTGCGTCATGCCGGACCACACCGCCGGGCGGATGGAACATAGCCCCGTGAATCGGATAGGTGATGTCCGGCGAAATGTTGATCGCCGGTTCCAGCTCCTTGAGCTGCTTGGCGTCCAATATATGGCTCTCGACCCCGTGAAACTGGGCTGTACAGACGTTCATGCGGGCCGCATTCATGGCCGCTTCGCTGTGCATCAGATTTAAATTGCCGCAGTTGTTGAACATCAGGTTATAGTCCAACTCTTTGGTGAGAACCGGCCACAGATCCAAAGCCTCTTTATATAGAGGTACATTCTCCTGCGTTCTCTGGTTGGCGCGGACAATGGCAGTGTTGCGGCCGGCCCCGCCAAAGCCGATGTAGCGCTTTTCGATGATGGCAATGTTGTTCATGCCGTGTTCCTCGGCCAGGAAATACGCGGTGGCCAAACCGTGCAGCCCGCCTCCGATAATCACAGCATCGTAGCTGGCTTTGAGATGGGGCTTTGCCCCCCACATGGGTTTAAATTTGCCAAACATAGCGTCCACCTATCTTTTAGAGTTGTTTGCTCTGGAGCGCATTTCAGAACCGATGCGCATCACCCATGCAAAATGAAAGAAATTTTACATCAATAGGCCATTGTTCAACGGCCCCGAGTCCTTGCCCCCCCAAAGGCAAAGTTCTGGAAATTAGATCATTCAGAACTCAATGACCACATCCGCAGTGATTGACATATTTCCTCACTCCTAGTATCAGTTTTTTTAAAATATAAGTGAGCCTTGGGTTCGGAAGGGGTTATTCCCCTACCGAACCCTTAGAGCGAACTTAGTTCGAGCTTTACAGCCTGTTGATCCCCGACCTTCGAGGACGGGGTC
>CBEULQ010000037.1:0-11384 GCA_965543975.1 uncultured Desulfocucumis sp.
TTCGACAATACCTTTGCCAATAAAGCAAAAGGGTCAAACGTAATCAGAAAAGATTGTCAGGTGTATGCTCTTTGTTATACCTCCGGCCACTATTTTTAATATTTATTTTACTTTATTTATTTTATTTGTTGTATAGTTCAGGATCTAATGACCACAGCTCTTTTGATTGAAGTGGGAACCTGCACCAACCGCAGGGAAGAAGCTATGAAAGGTGCCGGGCTGCCCCGATATTAAAGAAAATATCTGTTGAACACCGGTGGAAAATAGTGAAAGAAAAAACTGCTTCGGTAGTGTAAAACCAGGGACGTTCGAAATCCACCTCTATTATGTAAGAGCAATAGAAGGTTTTTCCAATAGATGTATCAAATCTTAGAAGACTACATGGAAATTATTTATTGGAAGAATGGAGGTCTAACTAATTGACCAGACAGATAATTGATTTATCCGTGGCTATTGAAAACGACCTGCCCAGCGACCCGCCACCCATGATTCCCAAAATACAATGCATTGATCATGCCCAGGGAGCTGAAAGTATGCAAATGTTTTTTCCCGGGGCTACAAGGGACATACTGCCCAAGGGGTTGGGCTGGGCCTTGGAAACGGTTCAGCTGACCACCCATAGCGGAACCCATCTGGACGCCCCCTGGCACTATCACCCCACCATGGACGGAGATGATACCAGGGCATTAACCATCGACGAGGTGCCTTTGGAATGGTGTTTTAGCGATGGGGTGATGATAGATTTTAGCCATAAGCCAGATGGTTATCTGGTAACGGCAGCGGATTTTAAAGAAGCCCTTGATAAAGTTAACTATAATATTAAACCGTTGGATATTGTGCTTGTTTATACCGGTGCCTCAAAATTCTGGGGAAAGCCGGAGTACTTGGTGAAAGGATGTGGTATGGGTCGGGAGGCCACGTTATGGCTACTGGATCAGGGGGTGAAGATCACCGGAACTGACGCCTGGAGCTGGGATCGTCCTTTAAGCTTGATCGCCCAGGAATTTGCCAAAACAAAAGATCCTTCTATCATATGGGAAGGGCACTTTGCCAGTATAGAAAAAGGCTACTGTCATATGGAAAAATTGATGAACCTGGATAAACTGCCCCCTTTCGGGTTTAAGGTCGCCTGTTTCCCGGTGAAAATCAAGGGGGCTAGCGCCGGATGGGTTCGGGCTGCGGCTATCCTGGAGTAGTTTAAAAAAATGTGCACTGTTAACACTGTGAATTACAAAGGGAGAGAAAGATTTTAAAAGGGGGCTTTTCCAATGACGGTAAAGTCTAATATAAGGATCATTACCTGTGCCATAACGGGTTCGATCCATATTCCCACCATGTCGGATTATCTACCGATAACACCGGAACAGATAGCTCAAAATGCCCTTGACGCGTATAATGCCGGGGCGGCAGTGGTGCACATTCACGCCAGGAACCCGGAAAACGGTTGCCCTTCCCAGGAGCCGGCTTTGTTTGAGGAGATTATCAGCAAAATCAGGGAACGCAATAAAGATCTGATCATTTGCCTGACCACAGGTGGGGGCGCCGGCATGACGGTACAACAGAGGGCTGCGGTGATACCGGCCTTTAAACCGGAACTGGCTTCATTTAACCTGGGATCAATGAACTGGGGCGTTTTCGCCATGGCGGAAAAGTATAAAGAATTCAAATATCCCTGGGAACAGGCCATGCTGGCTATGGTTAAAGACTTTGTTTTCCAAAACACGTTCCGGGACTTGGAGTATATCTGCCGGCTGATGCAGGAAAATGGCACCAAACCGGAAATGGAGGCTTACGATGTGGGGCATTTATATACTGCCGCTTACCTGCTGCAGACCGGTTTGATCAAGCCTCCCATTTACCTGCAATTTGTCACCGGCATTCTGGGCGGAATCGGTGCCACTCCCTACGATCTTATGAACATGCACAACACCGCAGACCGTTTGTTGGGACGGAACAATTACCAGTGGTCGGTAATTGGGGCAGGGAGGTCGGAATTCCAGATTTGCACCATGGGACTGTTCCTGGGAAGCCACGTTAGGGTGGGCATGGAAGATAACTTATACCTTCGTAAAGGGGTTCTGGCCAGAAGCAATGGTGAATTAGTAGAAAAGATGGCAAGGATAATGCGCGAGTTCGATTTCGAGCCAGCCACGCCGCAGGAAGCCAAGGAGATTTTATCACTGAATTGTATATAATTACAGCCTCATAAACCTTTTCTCAATCCATTTTGTTTCGGCACTGTATGCCACGCCTGTGATTTACCGTAAGCCGTGCGCGATACACGGAAGACAACCTTGAACAGGCTTTCAGGCAGGGGGTGAAGCAATATGTGATACTCGGGGCAGGGATGGATACCTTTGCGTTTCGTCGACCGGATATGTTAGAGAAACTTCAGGTGTTCGAGGTCGACCATCCCGCCACCCAAGCCTTTAAGCGCAGCCGCCTTTCTGAGTTGTGCTGGGAGCAACCAGCCAATTTGCACTTTGTTCCGGTGGATTTCACCAAGGAGAGTCTGGCAGCGGCACTCACCCGCTCATCGTATAACCCGCAGGCACTAAGCTTTTTTAGCTGGCTGGGCGTCACCATTTATTTGCCCCGGGAAGCGGTGTTCGCCACGCTGCGTGCCATCGCCGATACCGCCCCCGCAGGGAGCCCGGTCATTTTCGATTACATGGATACCGACGCGTTTGTCCCCGGGAGAGCGGCTAAATACGTTCAAGTGATGCTGAAGAGAAATCAGCGACTGGGCGAGCCGGTAATGAATGCGGGCTTTGACCCGTCCACGCTGGCCGTAGACCTTGCGCGTCTGGGCTTACGTCTCCATGAGAGTTTAAGCCCAACCGACATCGATGGATTCTTCTTCCAGGGACGTACGGACGGCTATCATGCCCGCGAGCATATGCACTACGCGCAAGCAGTGGTGGTTTAGCGCGATCGGCAATTCTGTGTTTCCTATCTGGTGTACACGTTTTTCAATAGTCTCACGAAGGCAGCTTTTGTAGCTGCCGTTTTTATTTTATGGAAAATTATATTATAAGTATTGACATACGACTAACTGTGAGGGAAAATAACAGCAAGGCAGTTACACAATGTATAGTAATACAATTTGTATAGTAATACAATTTGTTTCTTAGTATGACATTTTCGTCAATGCAACACTTTAGTAGGAGTGATAATGGACCCAAGGGATATGGCGGGTGAAAGCAGGATGGAGAGGAAAAAAAAGGAAACCAGGCAGAAAATTATTAAAGTGGCTATGGATTTATTCCAGCGCCAGGGATTTAACAATACAACCATGGAGCAGATAGCGATGGAGGCCGATATTGCCAGGAAAACACTTTATAATCACTTTCCCGTCAAAGAGGCTATTGTTGATGAATACGTAAGGGGCCTTTCAAAGGGATTGGCGAAAGAGATCATTGAAACTTTGCATCAACTGCCTGATACCAGGTCGCGGTTACTGACCGCCCTGGACAAAGCATATGAGTGGGTCGAAATGAACCCTGAGATTACGGGAATATGTCTGGGATACCGTATTAAAAACATGTGTCAGGGGTCGGGAGATAATTGTGACGAAACAGGCACTCAGAGCGTGGTGGCTGAGGTTATCCGGAAGGGCCAGCAGGTAGGCGAAATCAGGCGGGATGTCTCAGTTAAACTGCTGGTGAGGTTAATAGATATTCTTCGCAGCTCTATCGTCTTGGATTGGTTGAATGATCCGTCAAAGTTCGAACTCCGTAAAGAGATGGCCAAACTGGTAGACCTGATTCTATATGGAGCCATTGACAGGGAAGGGAATCAAAAATAGAAATACGGGGTGAAAAATAATTTAGGGGCAAAGCTCATTAAGCGGGGGGTGGTTTTAAGTGATAGAACCCGTAGGAAAGTACTTTTTAACCTGGGATGAAGCCTTTCAGTTCGGTGCGCCACTGGCCGGAGGCAAGGGTTGGAACCTGGGACGCCTGGCGAGGTACGGCTTTAAAATTCCCGTGGGAGGGGTCCTCATTACCCGGGCTTATAACGAGTTCATCAGGTACAATGGGCTGCAGGACATGATTCAAAATATTACCGAATCAGTAACGGCCGGAAAAACAGATGAAAATTGCAACCAGGAAAGTTTGACTCAAATAAGGAAAAAAATTAATGACGGCTCTGTACCGCAGCTTATCGTGGAAGAATTAGCATCCATGCTGAGTAGCCTGGGTATTGTTGAAAGGCCTTTGGCCGTAAGATCATCCGCATCGGCTGAAGACTCATCCATGGCGTCCTTCGCCGGTATCCATGAATCATTTCTCAATGTCCGCGGTTTTGGCGATATGCTGGCAGCAGTGAAAGGGTGTTATGCTTCCCTGTGGACACCTCACGCTGTGGTATACCGCAGAAAACTTAATATAAGTATTAATGAGGTTGCACCCGCGGTGGTTGTTATGGAAATGGTGGAGGCCCAGGCTGCCGGAGTGGGTTTTACCTGTGACCCCCAGACAGGCCGCCGGGATGTTTTGGCTGTCAACGCCAATTTTGGGCTGGGAGAGTCGGTTGTTTCCGGCGTTGTGGATCCTGACACATATTATCTGGATGCCCGGCCGTGGAAAGCAGTGCCCCGGATTCTTTCGCGAAAAACCGGGCGGAAAGAAGGGTTGACCCGGATCAAAGAAGACAGGGGAACTGAATTCGTGCAAACCCCGGAGTTTTCCGCCCGGCAGGTGCTGCCTGACGAGAAAATTGAAAAGCTGGGCCTGCTCCTTTTAAGGGTTTTCGAAGCCCTGGGGGACTGTGAACAGCACCAGGATGTGGAGTGGGTTTTTGACGGCCGGGATTTTGTTTTGGTTCAGGCCAGGCCGGTAACAGCCCTGACCCGAATCACTTTCGCCGCATTGAAGAATCAGCCGGATATATGGTCCAACGGCAATTACAGGGACGCCGTGCCAATGGTTCTGTCACCTCTCATGCGCGGTTTAGAGATAAATACTATAGATACCATCATTAAATATTCTTATACGGAAACCGGTTACCGGCTGCCGGAGGGTATACAGTTTTCCAGGTTTTTTAACGGCCGGCTTTATTGTAATCTTTCGGCCCTGCAATGGGCCTGGTTTGACTCCATGGGCGCACTGCCCCGTGACATCAATATATTTTGGGGAGGCCACCAGCCGGAAATCGAAATAAAGGACCCAAAACCCTATCGAGGGCTCACAGGTTTGAAAAGGTTGTGGCGAGGAACAAAAAGCTTTTCCTTAACAAACAAGGCTACGAAAAATGCGCCCAAAATCCATACCCGGGTTTCCCGTTCAGTCGAAGGTTTAACCGAAAAGGGATTCAGCCATTTGCAGGACAGGGATTTCATTCACCTGTACGATGAGCTGGGCCGGATTACCAGTGAATTTACCAGGGAGTTTTCCTTTTTAAGCGGAGCCGGCACCGTGCCTGTAATGCCATTATTAAGAATTCTTACTAAATATTTTCCTGACAGAGCCTTCATGATCCTAAATGCCTTAATGGTGGGCGGTGAGGCGGGTATAACCAGCGCGGATCACGGTTACAGGCTTGTAGAACTGGCCGGGATTGCCCGCCTGGACAATGATGCCGTTCAATTTTTTGCCGGTGAGGCCTTTGATCCTCTTTCCTGGGAAGAGCAATTACCTGAACGGTCGAATTTTAAGCAGGCCTTTCGTGAATTTATTAGGATATACGGGCACCGGGCCGTCTATGAGCTCGATATTATCAACCCCAGGTGGAAGGAGAACCCTTCTTACCTGCTGGGCATTATACGCAGCACTATAAATACCGCTGACCTTGATAAATTGAAGGCGGAACAAAAAGAAAAATCTGAAAGGGCATGGCTTGAAATAAAAGATAAAGTGCCCTCCAATAAGCACTCATCCATCAGGAAATGGATCAGGAAGGCCCAGGCCGGGGCGGCGGTGCGGGAAGAGACCAAATCGGTTCTGGCCAGGGTCATAGAGGCATACCGGATGCTGGCCCAGGAGTTGGGTTTCCGTTTTTGCCAGCGGACTATCATTGAAAAACAGGCTGACATTTACTTCTGCACCTGGCCGGAACTGTTTTCTGTATTAACCGGCCAGTGGGACGGCACCGGGCTTCGGGCACTGATTGCGGCAAGAAAAGCCCTGATGAGAGAAATGGAGTCGATTTCGCCACCAGACATCATTTTGGGGGAGACGCCTAAGTTTACGGAACCTGTTACCCGGATCTCCGGCAATTGCCTGATGGGAGTGCCGGTTGCCGCCGGAAAAGCCTCCGGTTCAGCCCGATTGCTCAGTCATCCGGATGAGGGAAGCAGGCTTCAGCCGGGAGATGTCATGGTAGCGCCATCCACCGACCCGGGTTGGACCCCGTTATTTTTAAAAGCCGGCGCATTGGTCATGGAAACCGGAGGCTTTTTATCCCACGGGGCTATTGTGGCCAGGGAATATGGGGTTCCAGCGGTGGTGAATATACCGGGTGTTATGAGAGTCATTAAAGAAGGCAGTAAAATAGTTGTTGATGGGGATGAAGGCAAGGTATTTCTTAAGTAAAAAGCAGAGGTTTTCAGGATGTATGGTTTTCTAGCAAAATGTTTAAAAAAGCGTTTTTGTATGACGTCAGAACTTTATCCTTTCTGATTACCACTGAAATGTATTCTGGTTCAAAAAAATGATGTAAGGGTATATACGCCAGTTTTCTATTTTTAAATAAAGTTAAATCTTTTACTATGGTGGCAAAGGATATGCCCATCCCCTTTTCAACGTAAAGGGAACTTAATTCTACGTTGGAAGATTCCATAATAATGCGGTAGTCCAGGTTGTGTTTCTGAAAAAGCTCTTCCAATCTCCTGCGGCCGGTGTATTCAACGCATTGGGGAGGTAAAATCAGGGGATATTGGGTGATCTGCCTCGCTGTAACCCTTTTAATCCCGGTCAGGGGGTGCCCAAGGGGCACCAATAAGACTGTCTCTACCTTTTTCCACCGGATTTTATTTAATTCTTTTGGAATCATTGATTCAAGAGTAATTCCAAAATCAATTTCCCCGTTTTTAACAAGTGCAATCACGTGTTGTTGCGACCGGTCGAACAACGATAGTTCAACATAAGGAAATTGTTTTATAAAATCTTCTAATATGTCCGGTAAAAGGTGGTAAAGGGTGGTGAACGGCGCGGCTATTTTTAACCGGCCTTTTTGAAGGCCTTCAAGTTCATTCAACTCTTCTATTAAGCCATCGTAATTAGCCAAGATTGTCTCAGAAAACCTGAGGAACCTTTCACCCTGGGGGGTGAGCAGCAGTTTACGCTTGCCTATTCTTTCGAAAAGTTGGCAGCCTAATTCTTCTTCCAGCGCCTTGATTTGCTGAGTCAATGCGGACTGTGTCCGGAATGTAACCTCTGCGGCTTTAGTAAAGTTTCTAAGCCTGGCCACATGATAGAATCCAATAATTTGTTGCCATTCCATATCATAACTCCTGATTGAATAATATATTAGTTGAATTAATTAATAATATTATATCTATTAATTTGAATAATAAAAGAACTCATGATAAATTTGATTCAAGTATTTAGGGAAGGAGGTCATATTTGATGGGGGTTTTATTACAACGTGGCCTTTCTCATGAGTTCAGATACAAAATTCCGGAAAGTAAAACCGTTCCCTTCCTTTATCCCGAGTCGTTTGAATTTAAGCTCATGCCCAAAGTTTTAGCCACCGGGTTCATGGTTGGACTATTTGAATGGGCCTGTATTCAAGCTGTTAATCCTTATATAGACTGGCCCAACGAGCAAACCGTAGGGATTGATGTCAAATTGAGCCACCTGGCCGCCACACCCCCCGGCCTGACCGTTACTGTAAAAGTGAAGTTGGAGAAAGTGGAGGGAAGGAAACTTACTTTTTCTATCGTTGCCGATGATGGAGTCGACAAGATTTCCGAGGGAAAGCACGAAAGGTTTATCATCAATGCCGCCAGATTCAACGCCAAGGCGGAGGCCAAAGCTAACCTTTGACGTTTGTAGCGGTTTACTTTTACACTGTCATAGTACAAAAATTAAATTTTTGGGGGTTATCAATATGGAAGGAAAATTAGGACATTCTACAATAATAGATATCTCTAAATTAATTGATAGTTGTAAGGAAAAATGGATGAATTATTCATTAACTGAAGTGAATGACTCCATAGTTCGATTGGGAATATTTGAAGGAGAATTTCATTGGCATAAACACGATAATGAAGACGAATTCTTTTTTGTTGTGGAGGGAAAATTATTGCTGGATCTTGAACATGAAACATTAGAATTATTACCAAATCAGGGTTATACTGTTCAGAGAAAAGTAATACATACTACCAGAGCCAATGAAAAAACAATAGTTCTAATGGTCGAAGGAAATACTGTGAATCCTAAAGGAGATTAAAACTATAATGAAATCGGTTAAAATCTAATGACATTTCAGCTCTTTGCTGGTTAATGCCCTCTCTCAATGTTAACAAACTATCTTCTACCCGTCCTAACTGGGCGGGTAGTTTTTTGAAGGAGTGCTCTTAAATAAACAAAATTAAATATAAATCAACAGGCCATCATAAAAGATAGACCATTGACGCGAACTCATGTTTTGTTAGAATAATGGTAAGAGGCGGGAAGCCGTCGCATTGATCGTAGACATGGTAAAACCAGGAGGGGTTCTCTATTGGCCGATTTACTTTTAACCAGGGAAGTATACTGCAAAACAGCCCTTACCAAAACGGGCATTCCAGGCTTCCGGTACTGCCTGAACCCGTACGTAGGATGTGCACACGGGTGCGTATACTGCTATGCTTCCTTTATGTGCCGCTTTACCGGTCATAAGGAACCCTGGGGGAAGTTTGTGGACGCCAAGGTGAACTCTCCACAGGTTTTGGAGAAACAGTTGCAGGGCAGGCGTGCCCTGGAAGGCAAGATGCTGCTGGGCAGCGTGACCGACGCCTACCAGCCGGCGGAAGCCCGTTACGGTTTGACCCGGTCCTGCCTGGAGGTTCTGATCCGGTACCCGTCGTTGAATGTGGACATTCTCACCAAGTCCGCCTTGGTTGTCAGGGATCTCTCCCTCCTGCAAAAGCTTCCCCGGTGCTCGGTAGGCTTCTCCTTGACCACCATGGACGAAAAATCAGCGCGGGTTTTGGAGCCCGGCGCCCCGCCACCCGGGTTACGGCTGGCGGCCGCGAGGCAGCTGGGCGAGGCGGGCATACAGGTTTGGGTGTTTATAGCGCCGGTTCTACCGGGGGTGGGGGATAACCAGGAAGCCCTGACCGGGCTATTCAGCGCACTTAAGAGAGCGGGGGTGAAAGAAGTCCTGGCAGATATATTGAATCCCTATGCCGCGGTGGTTCAACGACTGAAAAAAGTGTATTATAGGTACTTTCCCACCGCGATGACAGAACTGGAACTGTGTTTAACCAGCCGGGATTTTTACCGGAGTAAAATGGAAAAAGCGCTTATGGCAATTTCCGGAGAGTCTGGGTGCCGGTTGTTACTGGTTTAATGGTTTGTGAAAGATGACACGGTTAGCAATACCAATTAAGAATGGCATGTAATAGTTTTTAATAGATAGAGATATTTCCCAATGCTATATAATAATAGTTAAATTAATTTTATAGATAAACAAAGAACCCGGGGTGCGATTTATGACTTGTATTCACAGATATGTGGAACTTACTTTGACGGAATTAAATGAGATTGAGCCACAAAAAACAATCTGTTTAATGACGGTGAGTCCTATTGAAGTTCACGGTCCTCATTTACCTCTGGGTACTGATGTTTTTGTCGGTGAAAAACTGCAAATGGAGTATTGTAAGGCGTTAGCCAAAAAGTATCCTGATTATTCTTTGATAATTCTCCCGCCGTTATTTGCGGGTTGTGATACTGTTCCGGTCAAAGGTTCCATTTCCATCAGAGCAAGGACTTTGGAGAAGTTCATGTGGGATTATGTACGCGGCTTGGCCGGGCAGGGTTTTAAATATCTTATTATTTGCGATAACCATGGGGGGCCAAGCCACCAGATTGCTATGGAAATTGTATCGAGAAAGGCCTGGCGCCGTTACCGTTTTGCTATAATTAATCCTTTTAATGTTGTATTTAAGAAGATGGTTCAGTGTGACAAAAACTTTCTCGAATCAATTGATCTGTTACCTGGCAAATGTGGTGATGATACCGATTGCCACGCCGGGACAAATGAAACTTCTCTTATGTTGGTTACGAATAAAGATCTGGTTAAAGGGTATGAAGATATTCCTGCAAACCAGTTACCTGCAAGGACTGGAATGGGCGCCATCATAGGGTGGATGGGAAGTATAATTAGTAAAATTGGCTCCGCAAGAATTAAAGGTGAGCTTGAGCACATAGCTAATCTTTTAGGATGGGTTAATGATTCCACGTACATAGGTTCTCCTAACTTGGCTTCACCGGAAGCTGGCGAGAGGATGCTAAAAGGCCATGTGGCGGCTACCATGGAACTTGTTGATAATGCATTATCAGGAGAAAGGCCTTATACTGAACCCATGCTATGGTGGATGAGGGCGTTCAGAAGATGATGCCAATATACAGGGTGGCATCAAGAGAAATTAACTATGTAATCTTTGTTGTGCGACATAATTTGCATGACCAAAGCCAAGATTAGGTGTAATATAACATATAGAGTGTTTATCACTATTCAATCATGTGGATAACCCGGGGAGAAGAGGTAAATTAAACGGGGTTGTCACATTGGTTTATATGTCAACTGATTAATCCAAGGAGGTGAATTAGATGTTCGTGGTAACGGTGGATGTTGATAAGTGTGAGGGCTGCAGCGAATGCGTCGACAACTGCCCGGCCTCCGTGCTGGAAATGGCTGACGGTAAGGCTTCCGTAGTTAACGGCGATGACTGCCTGGGCTGTGAAACCTGCGTTTCCGTTTGCACTACAGGAGCTGTGACTCTCGAAGAACAGTAATCTTGCCGGCTCTCATGTACCCTATAGAATACTATGGGATACAAACATTTGCTGCCTGTGGAATATATTCCTAGGCAGCAAATATTTTTACACCAGGAATGACATAAGATTAAAAAAGTAAGGGATTCGGCGGTATGAGCGGAATTCCTTTTTGCTTAGAGGTCAGGGGACACACCTCTAATAAGAGCCTGACATTTGGGTGAGGAATGTCCCCAACGTATGTCATAGCCGTTAACTATGGATTATAACTGTATGATATAATTTATTTGCAGTTTCTCCTTAGTGTACAATTAATAAAGACCGTATTATGGGGGGTTGACGATGGATGACTTGGTAAATATCGTTGGTGAGCGCAGAACATAATCAGCCGAGCCGCATAGTCATGCGCATCCATATGCTCAACTGATACTTCCTGTTCAGGGAATACTTTCCCTT
>CBEULQ010000038.1:0-11301 GCA_965543975.1 uncultured Desulfocucumis sp.
GTGTATCCTTTCCGTTGTTTTATATTTCCATGATGATTGGCAAAATCATCGGCCTTCTCCTGGTTTTTTCATACAAAAACTTGCCCAGTGAGTCTCTTATCTGGGATTTTATGGCGGCCCATTCGGATATACCTCTTTCCGTACATTTTTCCAGGGCAACTTTAACCTTTTCCCTGGCCTCTTCAAGAAGTATTTCTGATTCCCTTACATATACGAAACCCCTGGATACAATATCGGGCCCGGCCATAATCAGTCCCGCCTCCCTGTTTATGGTTACCACCACGATAAGTATACCATCCTGGGAAAGCTGTTTTCTGTCCCTGAGAACAATATTACCCACGTCACCCACGCCAAGCCCGTCCACCAGTACCCTACCGGCGGTAACCCTCCCGGCAAAGCGCCCCGTCCTACGGTTAAATTCCAGAACATGACCGTTTTCCCCGACAAAAACATGGTTTGAGGGTATTCCCATTTCCTTGGCCAGTTGGGCGTGCTTCACCAACATGCGATGTTCACCGTGAACAGGCACAAAGAATCGTGGTTTGGTCAGGGTTATCATCAACTTCAGCTCTTCCTGGCTGGGGTGCCCGCTGACGTGAATTCCGGATACAGCTTCATATATAACATGTGCTCCATGTTTAAAAAGCTGATCTATAATCCGGGCCACCAGCTTTTCATTACCCGGAATGGGGGTGGCTGAGATAATAATGGTATCACCAGGCATTATTTCCACCTGGCGGTGATCGGACATGGCCATCCTGGTTAATGCGGACATAGGCTCTCCCTGACTTCCCGTGGTTAGATACACCAACCTGTTTTTAGGCAGACGGGCAGCCTCGTCCAGCTCCACCATGGTCCCCTCGGGAATATTGAGATAACCTAACTCGTTTGCCACGGTAACCACATTGAGCATGCTTCTGCCCACAACAGCCACCTTGCGGTCATATCTGTGTGCGGTGGTGATGGCCTGTTGCAAGCGGTGCACATTGGATGCAAAAGTGGCTACTATTATCCTTTCCCGTGCATTGCGGAAGGTTTCGTCAAAGGTTTGTCCCACCATCCGTTCCGATAGGGTAAAGCCTGGACGCTCCACATTGGTGCTGTCCGACATCAGCACCAGCACGCCTTTCTCTCCCAGTTGGGCAAACCGGTAAAAGTCGGTTACCTCTCCGTCAACAGGGGTAAGGTCAAGCTTGAAGTCCCCGGTATGTATTATAGCTCCCACCGGAGTGTGAATAGCTACAGATACCGCATCTGGTATACTGTGTGAAACCCTGATAAACTCCACCTTAAATGGGCCTATATGGACCATGTCCCTCGGTTTTATGGTATGGAGCTCTACCTCCCGTTCCATTCCCCGCTCTTTAAGTTTCCCCAGCAACAGCCCCAGGGTAAGCCTGGTCCCGTAAACCGGTACATTTATTTGCCTCAATACATAAGGCAGAGCGCCAATATGGTCCTCGTGGCCGTGGGTAAGCACAATTCCGCGCACTTGATCCCTGTTCTCCAGCAAAAAAGTTATATCAGGTATCACTACATCTATTCCCAGCATTTCCTCTTCCGGAAACATCAAACCGCAGTCGATAACCAGAATATTTTCCCCGAATCTCACCGCCATCATGTTTTTACCTATTTCCCCCAGCCCCCCCAGGGGGATAAGGGACACCTTAGGTTCTTTTGCCAAATCCGCACCTCCCAAGTCAATAGTTTGATTTCAGTTAGAGACGATACTATTTCGGTGAGCATTCCAGGAGAAGGTGGGAAATATTGGCGGTTATGGACTGCACCAAAAAGCCGTTCAAAAACCTATGGTAAATATTATAATAAATTTTACTGTCACCAACAACCTGGACAGGCAATCAGTATATTAAAGTAGTCATAAAATATTTTTTGTTGGGACAGTTATAGTATTCCCGGACATAAAAATAACCTTCATATGGTAGGAATTTGTTGTTGCCTTACAACCGACGTCTGAGTTGCCCAAGCGTAGTTTTGAAACGGCCTTTTAGAAAACCAGGGGGGTACTTTCGACATTCCAAAATCCTTAATTTTTCTATGTTTTCTGTTGTATGCATCAACAATTTGTTGCTTTTGATAAAATTAAAAGGCTGCTGACGTTGACTTTGTCAGCAGCGTGAGAGAAACCCCGAGGGTCTCTTTCTTTGCGTTTATATTAAATTCTTTTCAGCCAACAATGCCCTGATAAATTCCTTTTCCTCCGCTGTAGCCTCCACCAGGGGCAACCGCGGAGGTCCCACCTGCCAGCCCAGCATATTCATGGCGGCCTTAACCGGAACTGGATTGGTGTTGACAAACATTCCCTTAAAAATCGGAAACAGTTGCAGGTGCAGCTGTTTGGCCAGGGTGGTGTTCCCGGAGGTAAAAGCGTCCACCATCTGTTTCATTTGCGGCCCTACCACATGGGCTACGACGCTAATAATTCCTTTAGCTCCCAGGGCCATCATGGGAAGGGTCATGGCATCGTCACCGCTGTATATGGAAAACTCATCGGGCAAGACCTGGCGCAATTCACTAACCTGGTCAATGTTGCCCGCAGCTTCTTTAATGCCCACTATGTTGTTTACCTCAGCCAGCCTGCTCACTGTGGCCGGCAGTAGGTTCACTCCGGTGCGGGCAGGAATGTTATAAAGTATCACGGGTAGATTTGTGCTTTTGGCAATTGTGCTGAAATGCTGATAAAGCCCTTCCTGGGAAGGTTTATTGTAGTACGGGTTTACCAGCATGACACCATCCACACCAACCTTTTCAGCCGCCTGGGTCAACTCGATACTGGTGACTGTGCTGTTGCTTCCGGTGCCGGCGATTACCGTAGCCTCCCCGCCGACTTCATCCACCACAATTTTGAACAGTTCAAGCTTTTCATCCCTGGTAAGAGTTGGCGACTCCCCGGTGGTACCACATACCACAAGCCCGTCGGAACCGGACTGTACCAGGTGGCGGGCCAGCTTTCTGGCTACAACATAATCAACAGCCAAATCCCTGGTAAAAGGAGTTATCATGGCGGTAAGCACCCGCCCGAAATCTTTAATCAAGACTTTCACCTTCCTTATCAGATGATACTCCCCGGCACACCAGACACAAAAGTTTAATCCGCCAGGGCAAACCGCCGGTGCAGGGCGCGGACCGCCTTTTCCATGTCCTCCCTTTTAACCAGCAACCAGATGGTGGTGTGGGAATCATTGGATTGCAATATCTGTATTTCCTCCCTGGTCAAGGCGTCCACAATGGCTGCCATAATGCCCGGCAGGCCCGTCATTCCGGCTCCCACCGCGGCCACCTTGGAGCAGCCGTCTGTATGTTCAACATTGTTTATACCGGTGGTTTCCAGAACCTGAAACACTTTCCGGGCCATGTCATCCTTGACGGTAAAAACCACCTTTTCAGGAGAAACATTAATAAAGTCAAGGCTGATGCCGGCCAAAGCCAAGGAATTGAATAGCCGCCGCTTAACCGTCAGACCACCGGAGCCGTTGTCCATGGAAATCCGAAATTGTGTAAGGTTTGGTATCTGGGTTATACCCGTAATCGTCCTGTCCCGGGTAATATCAATGGTTCCTTTAAAAACCTCGCCGGTACTGGTGACAAGGGTTCCCGGCGCATTGCTGAAAGTGCACTTTACCCGCATGGGAATGTTCTTTTGCATTACTATTTCCACAGCCCTGGGATGAACCACCTTGGCCCCCTCATGGGCCAGATGACAGATTTCATCATAGGTGACTATTTCCCTAATTCTAGCATTTTCCACTATCCTCGGGTCTGCAGTCATAATGCCTTCCACATCTGTGTATATATCCACAAACTCAGCATCCAGGGCCACCCCGAGCGCCGCCGCCGTGGTGTCGCTACCTCCCCTTCCCAGGGTGGTTACCTCCCCTTCTTCGGTCATGCCCTGGAAGCCGGCTACCACCACTATTTTTCCTTCCCTGGCGTGTTTAATAATATTTTCCGGTTTTATCCTCAATATCCTGGCGTCGTTAAAATTATTGTCCGTTACTATACCGGCCTGAGGGCCGCTTAAGAATACTGAGGGATAACCCAATTTCTGAAATGTGCCGGCCATTATCACGCCGGAGATTATTTCCCCGCAGGACATCAGCATGTCCATTTCCCGGGATTCAATCTCCCGGTGCACCTGTTTGGCAAAATTAACCAGAGTATCCGTGGCGAAGGGGTCATTCATTCTCCCTATGGCCGATACCACCAGAACCGGGGTAAACCCATCCTCCCTGGCGGCAATGGCTCTTGCCGCAACTTTCTCCCTTAATTCCTGGCTTACCAGAGAGGTTCCCCCAAATTTTTGTATAATGAATCTCATCTATAATCACACCTGCAGACATCCATATTTAACCAGTGATTCAGCTATCTGAACCGCATTGGTGGCAGCGCCTTTTCTTATCTGGTCCCCCACCACCCAGAGGTTTAAGCCGCTGGGAATGGAATTATCCTCACGGATTCGGCCCACAAACACTTCATCCCTATCCGAGCAGAACAGGGGCATGGGATATTTCTTCTCTTGCGGATCGTCAATAACAATAACCCCCGGGGCTTCCGCCAGTATTCTCCGGGCCTCGGCAGCAGTAAGCTTTTTATTGGTCTCGATATTGACCGATTCGGAGTGACTGCGGTAAACCGGCACCCGAACTGTGGTGGCGGTAATCCCTATGCTGCTGTCATGCATTATTTTGTGAGTTTCCTTCACCATTTTCCATTCCTCTTTAGTGTAGTCCATATCCTGGAATACATCTATATGGGGAATGAGGTTAAAGGCAATCTGATAAGGAAATTTGCCTGGCGGGTATTCTCCGCCATTGATTATGGCACCGGACTGTCCGGAGAGTTCTTCTATGCCTTCGGCCCCGGCCCCGGATACCGCCTGATAGGTGGATACCACAACCCGTTTGATACCAGCAGCATCATGAATGGGCTTCAAGGCTACCACCATAATAATGGTGGAGCAGTTCGGATTTGCAATGATACCTTTGTGCCATTTTACATCCTCGGGGTTAACCTCGGGCACCACCAGGGGAACCTCCGGATCAAGCCGATAGTTGCTGCTGTTGTCAATAACCACGCAGCCCCGCTCAACCGCCGCAGGCCCAAATTCCTTACTGGCAGAACCGCCGGCAAAAAGAGCGACCTGCATACCTGTAAAAGAGTCAGGAGTAGTTTCCTCCACGGTTAAGCTTTGTCCCTTGAAATTCATCACCTTACCGGCAGAGCGGGACGTGGCGCACAGCCTCAGTTCCCCTACGGGGAAGTTTCTCTCTTCCAATACTTTAATCAGTTCATGGCCTACCGCACCGGATGCCCCGACAATTACAACATTTACGGGGGATGCTCCCATTTGACCGGTAGCAGTCAAATTGGAATACTCCCTCTCCTTATTCTGCGACAAAATGCTATCCCTCCCAAAAATATTGTTTTTTCCCCGGCGCCATCCCAAGAAATTAATTTAAGAGTATGCTATTAAAACCGGTTGAATCTGCTTTCCCTGCATGGCGGTCAATATGGTGTCCGCTATCAAATCCATTTTAGCCTTGAGAGAATTTGGCTTTCCTGATGGACTATCCTGGCCGAATGGAACCATGTATATGTTTTTTGTATTCAGTAAAAGCCCGATATTTTTGGCATTGAGTCCAAGGCCGTCATTGGTGGATATAGCCAGCACCACCGGCTTCTGATTGCGTAAATGGGCTTTTGTGGCCATCAGCACCGGCCCGTCAGTAATGGCATTGGCCAGTTTGGCCAGGGTGTTGCCGGTGCATGGGGCAATCACCAATAAGTCAAACATTTTTTCGGGTCCTACCGGTTCCGCCCCAACGATGCTACTGATAATATTTTTTCCGGTGATCCTAGCAAATTGTTCCTTCCATTTATCCGCGGTTCCAAACCGGGTGTCGGTTTGGTCCAACGACTGGCTAATAATGGGGAAAATTTCTGCACCTTCATCAATCAGTTTTTGTACCTGGACAATAACTTCGTCAAGGGTACAGTGGGATCCGGTTAGAGCAAACCCAATTTTCAAATCCTTCAACCTCATACGACAGCACCTCCGTGTTGTCGAAAGTCAGTTGAGTTTCCGGGCCAGACGCTCAGCCAGCAGCCTGGGGACCACCCCTGCCAGTATGTTTCCGGCGGTTTTGGGAGCCACCTTGCCAGGCAGGCCCAGGGCATGAATCGCCGTGATTCCCAGCTTTTTAGCCGCTGAAAAATCCGTCCCGCCCGGCGCCGAAGCAATATCGATAATAAGCGCCTCCAGGGGAATACGGTTCAGTACTTTTTCATCAAGTACCATGAACGGAACGGTATTGAATATAATTTCAGCAGTGCTCAGCACTTCAGGCAGGGCTACAAAGTCAACGGTTTCCAAGCCCATTTCCACAGCCCTGGCTCTGGCTGCAGTATCCCTGGCCACCACGGTTGTTCTTGCTCCCAGGGCTTTCAGCGTTCTGGCCAAAGTTACAGCCGTCCTGCCGAATCCCAGCACTACGGATTTGCTGCCGTGAATGGTAATAGGGGTTTTTTCCATGGCAATCTGCACGGCACCCTCCGCGGAAGGAATGGAGTTAAGTATCGCCACCTCGTCAATTTCCATTACTTCTATCAACGTTACTCCTGATCCGGCCGCCATCTGCTTTAACAGCGGTTTGGCCACCCCCACGAAAACCGGTGTACCCGGCGAAAGGGAAGCCAACATTTCCTCCGAAAGCATCAATGGGCGGTCGAGATAAGCCGTATACAGCTGACCCTTGTCATTTATGCCGGGTACTGGCAATATTACGGCGTCAACTCCCTCCAGCCCATCAGCCGGGTTCTGACACAGTATGATTTTTCCCCTTTCATTGACGGGTAATGCTACCACCTTAACAGTGGCTCCCAAAGCCGCCAGCCGCTCCGCCAGGATTGCCTCTCTGGCGTCGCCGCCCAGCACTGCTACAGTGACCCCATTCAGGTCCGGCTGCATGACCGGCAACCCTCCTCTTGACCTTCGTTCATATTTTACCACCAATATATGAACCTCAACGGTGAGAGGTGCTCAAGACAAATGTCGTTTTGGAATTTGGAATTTTGCCGCCGGATTAAATTACATTTCTATATTTTCACTGATCCGGACATTACTTTTCAAATATAATATTCTCCAGTCCGTATATAGCTTCCTCCAATCCCATTACCCGGCGCACCGCCAGCAGCACTCCGGGCATGAAGGACTCCCGGGAAATGGAATCATGGCGAATGCTTAAGGTCTGCCCCAGGCCCCCGAAAAGCACCTCCTGGTGGGCCACAAAGCCGGGCAGACGCACACTGTGAATACGAATGCCGCCTTCAAACTCTCCTCCCCTTGCTCCGGGAATTTTCTCCACTTCAAGGGGCGAACCCTGCCTAAACTCCCCTCTTATGCCGGCAATTACCTCGGCGGTTTTAACAGCTGTTCCGGAAGGTGCGTCAAGCTTCTGGTCATGGTGCAGTTCAATAATCTCAACATTGGGAAAATATTTACAAGCCTCGGCCGCAAAGCGTATCATTAGCAGGGCACCTATGGCAAAGTTGGGAGCAATAATGCAACCTGTCCGGAATTTAGTGGAGGTATCTTTAATTCTTTGAATTTCCTCCGGGTTAAATCCCGTCGTACCCACCACCGGCCTGACTCTTCTCTCCAGGGCCGTCATGGTATTTCCATATACTGTTTTGGGAGTGGTAAAGTCCACCATCACGTCCGGTCTGACGCTCTCCAGAGCTGCCGCCAGATCGGATTTAACCTCCATACCAATGGAACCGATGCCCATCAGTACACCTGCGTCCTCTCCCTCGGCATGAGGATCAACTGCGGCCAAAAGTTCAGTATCATCGGCATTCCATATGGTTTTAAGAACCTCCCGGCCCATCCTGCCGGCGGCTCCGTTTACCAAAACCTTGATCATTGGCAACCGGCGCTTGATAAAAACTAAACGCCGTTCTTACCTCCTTCCTGAAATTATATTAATTTTTATAACTTGTTATGGTTTATATGGTACATGGTAAAGTAAGTATAACCTTAATTTTCATATATTGATTTTAATATGTCAAGGAAAATTGGACATCCCGGCATATTTCGAGGTTAACCGGAAACATGGTTTCAAACCTTTTTCGTGTATAATTCCCGGAGCGGGAAAAAAATTGCACGGGCATTTGCCGTTCTTTTAAATATATTAAAAAGAATTATCTTTAGTGTATACAATAAACAGGAAATACATATGCACTTCCCTGCTTAATGCATTCTGGAAGGAAACGGTTAAACATTAAATTAAACTTTAAAATATGCATTGTAAACATCAGTTAATACATCGCAACTGTTAAAATACGCAACAAACTCATAGCAACAACAAGCAGCACACTAAAAATTAAATCCCGTAGAGGCTGTTCCTTTACGGGATTCTTCTTTAAACTGAATAACGATGAAAATTTAAGTTGGCCTGATCAATATCCACTATAATCACTTCATGTCCGATCTTTTTCACTGATTCCCATGGAATCACCATATGCTGCCGGTCCACCCAGAAGTTAACCAAATTACTTCGGCGGGGGATAATTATAGACCTCACATGCCCGGATTCGGCATCGATGGCCATGTCGCTTTCCCCTATAACACCCAGCCTTGCACCGTTGAAGATGTTTATAATCTCCTTGCCCGCAAGTTCCGCCATACGCAACGCCAATCACCTCATTACTTACTCTTTAACAACTTTCGAAAATGAATGGCCCCAACTTATACCCCTTAAAACTTTTGCTTTAAGTACCACAGTCTAAGTATAAAGGGTTGGAAAATCGCCAGAAAAAAGGACAATGTGGCCAGCGGCTCCAGTTGCATTTTTAAGAAGCTAATTCTTTCAGGGGTTTGAATTTCCATAAAAGAAAACAGCATCACCAAAGAGAGGTAAATCCCCCCCGCTGTTCCGATCAGGTTGGATAACGCCTGGGACAAAGGAGATGATTTGGTTTCAGAGCCGTCCCAAGACCTTTCTTTAAGCGTTTTAACTTTTATTCGCTCCCTGACCGACAAAACAACAAACGACAGTACAACCAGCACAAAAAAAATTGAACTCATATACATTGTCCCACCCCCGGTAGAATTATATTGGACAGGGATGGAATTTATGCCGCCATAAGGCCGCAAATATTAAGAAAAGGGGACACCTTACTCTTAATCAATCTTCCCGAAGTAATGTCCCCAATTCATAAAAAATCCCGGCTGAAATCACCGGGATTCTTTCAACGTTGTGATCATGAAGCAGTCCTGCCCACCGCAGTCTCCAAAATTTTGCAGTCGTCCCACGGGCCGACGCTGGCTACGGAAAACAACTCGGGACGCAGCATCTCATTGGCCAGATTTATTATATCCTCGCCTGTCACCTTTTCCACCTTGGCCACGATCTCCTCCGGCGGGACCACTTTACCCAGGTAAAGCTGTGATTTGCCCAGCCTGCTCATACGGGTGTTTACGCTTTCAAGACTTAAAAGCAGATTACCCTTGAGTTGGTCCTTGGCCCGGCGAAGCTCCACTTCAGTAACGCCATTTTTCTGTATATCCCTTACCTCTTTAATTATCAGATCCATAGCCGGCTCTACGTTTTGCTTGGACAACCCTACATAAATACAGAACAGCCCGGCATCATGGTATGAACTGTGGTACGAATAAACAGAATACACCAGTCCCCGCTGTTCCCTAATTTCCTGAAACAGTCTTGAACTCAATCCTCCGCCCAATATGGTGTTGACCAGCTGAAATACGTAAATCTTCTGGTGATCCAGCGGCAATCCCGGCGCACCGGCACAGATGTGAACCTGCTCAGTATCCTTGCTTCTACATGTTATTTCTCTTTTCGGAGACGGTTCCATTAAAACCCTGGAAACAGAGGTTCCCCGAACTTTATCAAAAGCCTTTCTTATCTTCTCCCCTACTGCATCATGGTCGATGTTTCCGGCCACGGACACCACCATGTTGGTGGGAATATAGTGTTTAGAATAATACGTTATTATGCTATCCCGGGTCATTCCCCCGATGACCTCCGCCTGTCCGATGATGGGCCTGCCCAGGGCATGGCCCTGCCACAGGGTGCTGGCGAAAACGTCATGCACCAGTTCATCCGGAGCGTCCTCATACATTTTTATCTCTTCGATTATTACATTCTTTTCCCTGTCGATGTCCGGAGCGGCAAACCGGGAACCAAATATCATATCGGTAAGCACATCCAGCGCCAGGTCAAAGTGCTCGTCGAGAACCTTGGCGTAATAACATGTATATTCCTTGGTGGTAAAGGCATTCAATTGTCCCCCCACCGCATCCAGGGCCTCGGCGATTTGTTTGGCAGTACGCTTTTCTGTGCCCTTGAATATCAAATGCTCTATAAAATGGGAAATGCCGCTCACAGAAGTATCTTCATCCCTTGAGCCCACATTCACCCAAACTCCCACCGCCACCGAGCGGACGTGGGAAACATCCTCCGTCAACAGGGTCACTCCGTTTTCCAGCGTGATTTTTCGAATCATTAAGAGCCTCCTCAATTTAGCGCAGCTGATATGTTTAAGCGTAAAAACTTCGCTATTAAATAATCATTTCCTCCAAAATATTAAAATAAAATGCAATTTATAACTTTTATTGCCGGATACCGGCGTTTTCCGTCCTCATATGCTCCAGCATGGAGGATACCGTAACAAATGAATATCCTTTTTCCTGAAGCCTTTTTATAATTTCCGGCAATGCCTTTACCGTGGGATCCGTGGGGTGCATCAACACAATTGAACCGCTTTCCGCCTTCTGGACAACCCGCCTGACTATTGTTCCGGAGTCGGGACGTTGCCAGTCGATGGTATCCACCGACCAGAGGATAGTGGTATAACCTGCTTCCTCCGCTGCCTGCAAAACTGCAGGCCCCCTTTCGCCGTACGGAGGGGCAAATAAATTGGGCTTTATACCGGTAACCTCGTAAAGTAACCCTTCTGTTTTTTCAATCTCCTTTATATTCGCAGATTTTGAGAGGCTATCCGGATGCGGGTGGGAATAACCGTGACTGCCGATTTCATGACCCTGCAGGTAAATCTTTTTAGTTAAATCAGGAAATTTTTTTACCCACATCCCCCCCATAAAGAACGTTGACTTAACATTATTTTCCTTTAGAATATCCAGCAACCCGGAAATATACTCCTCGCCCCAGAAAACATTGAAAGTCAGAGCTATTTCCGGGTTGCTGGATAGATCGGAAAGCACACGTCTGAACTCCAGTCACGGCTTACTATCTCGTATGC
>CBEULQ010000039.1:0-11281 GCA_965543975.1 uncultured Desulfocucumis sp.
GATCCTTCCACGTCCTGGTAAAATTCCATAGCCTTTTCGAAATTGATTCCGTTTTTCACCTGCTCCTCAAATCGGTGTTTTACGCTTCCGCAACTCAATTGGCATACCTCCAGTATGTGGTTTTTTGTATTTTCCCACACTGGTTAAATAATATTCATTTGTGTATTTATGATACCGTTTTGTAACCGTCTTTACTTTGTGAGCATCATAATATTTGTTTGAGAAAGTGATGCGTCTGAATGGAGTACAATGAACTTAAGAAAATAACCAATTATTGCATGGGGATACATATGTCACTACTTTTCAGCGCAAACCATGAACATAGGGGTTGATCTGTACAGGACCTTGTCCTCTTCGTCCCATACCCTGTCAGTGATGTCCCTGTTTATAAATATCTTCCCGAAGCTGCTGTCCAGAAGGGCCGAAGCATCCCACTGGGGTCGCACGCGTTTGCTAAGATAATGCTCTTTGGCAATGCGGTCGCCCTCTTCCTTGTCCACATGGCCCAGGCGGTGTATGCCTAACCTTCTGGCCTGCTCCCGATCTTCCTCGTATTTTTTCTGCATTTCCGGATCATGCATTCGCAAATTCCAGTTGGCGTCGAAAATTAAAAGTCTTCCCTTGGGTTTTAGAACCCTATGCCATTCGTTATAAGCCGCCTGTGGATCCCGCAGGCTCCAGGTCAGATTCCTGCATATTAGAAGGTTAAAGGTCTCGTCTGCAAAGGACAGGACGTGGGAATCCATTTTGAGAAACTCCGCCTCGAAACCCGCTGTTTGTGTGTTGTGCCTGGCTTCTGCCAGCATATTTTCACTGCAATCAATGGCCGTCACCCGGTGGCCCATGGCGGACAGAAGTATAGTGAAAAAGCCTGGGCCGGTGCCGATATCCAGCACTTTCAAGGGCTTTTCCGCCGGCTGGTTTTCCTCTATCAATCCCGTCCAGGCTTCTTTTTTAAAGCTGGTCAATTCTTTCCGGATATTGTCACTGTAGCGTGACGCTTCGTTGTCCCAGTATCTTTCAATTCGCTGTTGAATTTGCATTTTATACGTCCTTTCGTTCCTTGAATTTTCACGTTTTTTCCATGGCTTTCGGCAGACTGGCCGGGCCGTTATTGGATCATATTCTATGGCAGGCGACGTAGTGGTTTTCCGCCGTTCTGGACAGGGACGGAGCTTCTTCCAGGCATAATCCGGCAGCCAGGGAACACCTGGGAGCGTAACAGCATCCAGCCGACGGCTCTGCTGCGGTTATCTCGTCAAGACATGCGTCCACTGGTTTACGGTGGCGGGGGTGGGGATGCAACACAGAAGCCATAAGCTTTTGGCTGTAGGGATGCAAAACATCCCTGTCATCTTCAAGGTGCTCGATAAACTCCACGATCCTGCCAAGGTACATGACCGCCAGGCAGTCGGACAGGTAATATACCGCCTCAATATCATGGGAAATGAAAATATAGGACAGGTTCAGGCTGTCCTTTAAATCTGACAAAAGGTTCAGTATCTGGGCCTGCACAGACACGTCCAGGCTGCTCACCGCCTCGTCCAGCACTATTAACTTCGGCTGCACCGAAATCGCCCTGGCGATGCATATTCTTTGCAGCTGGCCGCCGCTAAACTGGTGGGGGTATTTGTCCGCGTCCTCAGGATTCAACCCTACGGTAAGCAGCAGTTCCTTCACTCTATCCTTCTCTTCGGCAGGGCTTAAATTGAAAAAATTTCTGATGGGTTCACTTATTATCCCGCCGGCGGTGAACCTCGGGTTGACGGAACTGAAGCTGTCCTGGAACACCAGCTGTATGTTCTTGTAAAGGCTTCTCAGCCGGCCTTTGGCAAAGCTGTAAATATTCCCGCCCTGGAACAAAACCTCTCCGGAGTCAGGTTGTTCAAGCCCCAGCACCACCTTACCCAGGGTTGTCTTGCCGCAGCCGCTTTCACCCACCAGCCCCAGACAGGTCCCTTCGGGCAGGGCCAGGGACACGCCTTTTAAGGCCTCTATTTTCCTGCCTCTGCGCCACAGTCCCGTCCCGGCATAATAACTCTTGCTGACGCCGTTCAATTCAAGCAGGTTCATCAAGCACCGCTCCCCGATCCCGAAGGTAAGCCGCGCATCTCACCAGGTGGTCCCGGTCCGTGGAGACCGGCTCCATGTTATAAGTACGGCATATGCCGGCGGCATTGGGGCAACGCGGAAAAAAGGGGCAGCCGCGGTCAATGTCGAGCAGGGAAGGGGGCTGGCCCGACACGGGTTTGAGCCTTTTTATTTTCATGTCCGGCCTGGATGCCATAAGCGCCCGGGTATAGGGGTGGGCAGGATTGTCGAAAAGTTCCAGCACCGGTGCTTTTTCCACTATGTAGCCGCAGTACATCACCGCCACCTGGTCGGCCAGCTGGGCAATCACCCCCAGGTCGTGGGATATCAGCAAAATGGCGGTGTTGTATTCTTCCCGCAGTCTGGTCAGTTGGCCTATGATCTGCCATCGCACGGTGGCGTCCAGGGCTGTGGTGGGTTCGTCGGCAATGATCACGCCGGGTTGCATGGACACGGCAATGGCTATCATTACCCTCTGCAACATGCCGCCGCTTAACTGAAAGGGGTATTGATTAATTACAATATCAGGGCGGGGCAAGCCCGCCCGGCCAAGAAAGGTTTTTGCCGTTTCCCCGGCCTGTCCGGGCGCCATGCCGGTGTGGACGATGAGGGTCTCTTCAAAATGCCGCCCTATGGTGAACAGTGGATTGAAGGCGCTCATGGGATTCTGCATGATGAAGGCAATGTCCTTGCCCAAAAACGCCCTGGATTTATCCCGGGGCCGGCCGGATATGACCTGCCCGTTCAACTCCACCACCCCGCTGATGGAAGTATTTTTACTTTCCAACAGTCCCGCCAGGGAAAGGCAGGTTAACGTTTTGCCACAGCCGCTTTCACCCACCAGGCCCAGCACCGCGCCGGCCTCCAGGGATAAATCCACTCCGTTCACAGGCTGCACCGTGCCTTTGGGGGTGTGGATTCGCACCCCCAGGTTTTTCACATTTAATACCATGTTGTTTTTCATAAATTCCACCTTACGGGTCCGGTTTTTTCCCTCGGAGAACCTGCTTTCAAACCCGGTGGCCGTTCAGCTTTCCCCCGGATCCAAAGCGTCCCTCAGGGCATCGCCGAAAAGATTAAAGGAAACCACCACCGTCAGGATCATCATCCCGGGGTAGATCATAAGGGTGGGATTGCTCCTGAGAAACTGCCTGCCGTCATTCAGCATGGCCCCCCATTCCGGGGTGGGGGGCTGCACCCCCAGCCCAAGAAAGGACAAACCGCAAATGTTTAATATTACCCAGCCTGTGTCCAGGCTGGCCAGAACGATTATTTGCGATATGATGTTGGGCAGTATGTGTCGGGCCACGATCGCCGGCCCGGAGGAGCCGGCCAACCTGGCAGCAATCACGAAATTACTCTCTTTTAGGCTTAACACCAGCCCCCTGATGATCCTGGCATACCAGACCCATTGCACCAGCACTGTGGCCAGCATGACATTTATCAGTCCCGGCCCCAGCATGCCCACTATGGCCAGTGCCAGTATCAGGTTGGGAAAGGCCAGCAGCATGTCGCAAAGCCTCATGAAAAGATTGTCCACCAGACCTCCCCGGTAGCCCGCCAGGGTGCCTATAACTATGCTTACGGCTATGGTTATCAGCATAACCGCCGCCGCCATTCCCAGGGATATCCTGGCGCCGTATATCAGCCGGGACAAAAGGCACCTTCCCAGGTGGTCCGTACCCAGGGGGTACTGGTGGCCGGGGGTGAGCAGCTTTTTGGACAGGTCCACCAGGTTGGGGTCATTTGGTGCCAGCACCGGCGCCAGGATGGCAGTAGCAGCCATCAGCACTATAACAGCCAAGCTTACCAGACTTAGTTTTTTCCCTGCCAGCCGGTTAATCAGCCATTTGTCACCCATTGTCATTTTCACCAATCCTGATGCGGGGGTCCAGCAAGCTTATGGCTATGTCCACCAGCAGGTTGCACAACACGAATATCAACGCCATGATCAGCACATAGCACTGGATTACCGGATAGTCCCTGTTGAATATTGAGGAAACGCAGAGCCTTCCCAATCCCGGCCAGGCAAAAACGTTTTCCACTATAACCGCCCCGGCCAACATGTGGCCCAGACTCATGCCGAAGGCGGTAACCACCGGCAGCAGCGCGTTTCTCAGCACGTGCCGGCCCACAACAAGACGTTCCTTTAACCCCCTGGCCCTGGCGTACAGCACGTATTGTTTGTTGAAATTCTCCAGCATGCTGGCGCGCAGCAGCCTGGTGTAGGTGGAGGCCTGACCCAGGGCCAGGGTGAGGGAGGGCAGCACCAGGTTGCTTAAGCCCCCCCGGCCCAGGGCCGGCAGTAAATCCAGCTTCAAAGAAAAAAAGTACATCAGCAGGAAGCCCAGCCAAAAGCTGGGCATCGATGCCCCTATAAAGGCCAGTACCCGGCTGAACTGGTCGAAAATGCTGTCCTTGTACAGGGCCGCCAGTATCCCCGTGGGCAGGCTGACCAGCACCACCAGCAGCAGCGAGGTTGCCGTCAGCTGTATGGTGGCCGGAAAGCAGCGGGTGATTTCGTCCCATACAGGCTTTCTGGTGACGAAGGATTTGCCGAAGTCCAACTGCAGCACGTTGCCCAGCCAGTTAAAATATTGCCGGGGCAGGGGTTTGTCCAAACCCAGTTCCGCCCTCACCAGGGCAACGGCCTCCTTCGTGGGGGGCACCTGATTCAGCCTGAGGTAAACTTCCGCCGGGTCGCAGGGCACCAGGCGCAGCTGTATAAAGGTTATCAGGGACATGCCCAGCAGCACCGGGATAAGCGTCAGCAGCCGGTTGATGATAAAGCGTTTCATAATGTCTCCGCTTTGTTACCATTACGGTTCAAATTATTTAATCTCCATTTTTTCAAAGGGTATTTCGTTTTTCAGGGTGAAATCCACCCCGGAGATGTTGTTTTTATATACCGTCATATTGCACATGTAAGAAATGGGCAGGTATACCGCCTGCTGGTGCAGGGTACCCAGTATGTAGCGATATATCTCCTGTCTCTTTCCTTCATCGGTGCTTACCAGCACTTCGGTGATGTTTCTGTCAATGTCCGCCTTCATGGACAGGCCGGACTGGGCCTGGTAGTCAGCATGGGCCGGGTGACGCATGGAGGAAACCATGGAGTGGGGGTCGTAAGGCGCGCCCCAGGTGTCGCTGAAGATCAGATTGAAGTTGCCGTCTTTTTGCCGCTGGTTGAAAGACTGATCTTCTTCGCCCACCAGTTTGACATTTACACCAATCTTTTTAAAGTCGCCCTGTATTATTTCGGCAATTGATTTCTGAATATTGTCGGTGCTTTTAAAGCATAATTCCAGTTCCAGGGGCTGTCCGTTTTTTTCACGGAAATCTTTGCCCTCCGCCTGTTTCCAGCCGGCCTCCTCCAGCAGCGCACTGGCCTTTTCCGGGTCATAGGGGTACGGTTCCAGGTTTAGATCGCTGTAAGGGAAATTGGCTGCGAAAAGTGTATCCGCCGGGGTTTCGGTGCCGTAGAACACTCCGTCGATGATGGCCTGTTTGTTAAAACCCTGCTGCAGCGCCTGCCGTACTTTTAATTCCCTGGTGGGACCCCGGTTGCTGTTTAACGCCAACGCCCTGGTGGAGTTGGGTCCTGATAATTTACTCCCGTATTTGCCGGATTCTTTCAGCTGTTTGAAAGAGTCCAGGCTAATTAAACCGCTGCCGTAGATCAGGTCGATTTCTCCCTTTTCAAAGGCTATAACCCTGCTTTCGCCGTCCGGGATTATTTTTATCACAACCCTTTCCAGTTTGGGCTTCTCACCCCAGTATTTTTCATTTCTGGCAAACACGGCATATTCGTCCTTTTTATATTCGCTGAGCACCCATGGGCCGGTGCCAATGGGCGCCTTGATGGATTGGGAAGTGTCGCCGTTGTCCGGAAAGCCCGCCGGGGCCAGAAATCTTACGGGGCGGATCAGCGCCAGTTCCTGCAGGGCGGGGTAGTAGGGGTTTTTAAAGGTAATTTTAAAGGTGTAATCATCTAGTACGGCTGTTTCCTTTATCTGGGCGATCATTTCCAGCCAATCGTGGCGTTTGGCGTTGGCCAGCACCGCGTCGAAGTTCTTTTTAGCCGCCTGGGCGTTAAAGGGCGAGCCGTCGGAGAATTTAACATCCCTGCGCAGATTGAAGGTGTATTCCCTGCCGTCCGGGGAAATGGTCCAGCTTTCCGACAGCATGGGTTCAATTTTCCCATCCTGGGCGTATTTCACCAGGGCTTCGTATACCATGCCCTGGGCGAAAAACTGGCTGCTGTATACATGAGGGTTGAGATCGCCGATGTCTTTATTCCAGGAGGCGGTTAGTGTGCTGGTGGCGGAACTGTCTTTGCTTTTGCCCTCATTGTCGCCGCAGCCGGAAATAGCAACCAGTAGTGTCAATAGGGATAATAAAACCGTCAGTAACTTGCTTTTTTTCATTCTGTTCACTCCTGTCAAGACAATTTTTTTGCAGGCAGGTTCTTTTTGTCCTGCCGGTTAGATAATGCCACCACCCCCAAAATAAAAACACGAAGATATCCCGCCATGGCGGGATAACCTTCGTGGTTTAATTGTACGTTATTATATTTTAAGCCCGGGGCAATTGTTTGACCTATTCTACAATCAGCAGGTCTTTTGTGTCAATAATTAATGTTATAATTTTATTTAACTTAAAATGAGAACTGTTGATAATATTGACAAATTGTTCTTTGCTGTTGTAAGGTATATGAAAGCACAATAAAAATTTGCGGCACGAAGCCGCTTTGTGGCTTGGAAAACGAATAAAAGAATATGTCAAACATTATACCACGAAGGTATTTGCCGTTATTTACGGCATTGACCCCGTGGTATTTATTTTTTGGTGGAAGCTTTTCAATAACCTCCTTCATCGTAATCGGAATTGCAGGCAGCAAATGCCTGTAATTCCGGAATATTTTTAAACGGGCATTGAAGCGCCGGGATTTGATGGAGACAGGTTTTTCGCAGGCTGGCTATTAATAGGGAGAGGTATCGGAAAATGAGTTTTTACCTGAGAGTATTTACCCTGCTGAAGGGATCATATCATCATATCTTCGGCAAAACCGCCCTGGGGATAATAATTACCGCCACCTTTGTGGGACAGGCCCTGGCCGTGGCCGCCGGGCTGAATATGGTGTTCTACCGAAAGAGCCTTGAGGGATTGGGAATGATTTTATTGATCATAGGGCTGCTGGTAATGCTGCGGGGAGTGCTTCACTGGCTGGACGAAATTTATGCCAAAAAAATTGCTTACCTGGTGAAAAGCAAATTAAGGGAGCGGTTATTCCAGCACATATTAAACCTGGGACCGGGATACCAGGAGAGTTGTCGAAGCGGCAACATCCAGGCTCTGCTCACCGACGGGGTGGAGTCTTTGGAACCCTTGCTGACCGGCTATATTCCCCAGGTGCTGGTGGCTTTCTTTGGATCCGGATTAATAGCCCTTTACATTTTTAACCTGGATCCTGTGGTAGGCGCTATCGCCTTTTCAGGAATTTTAATTACGGTTTTGTTTCCCCAATTTGTAAGCAAATACGTGGGCAAAATTATGCTGGACTACTGGCAGTCCCATGCCCGGCTGAACTCACACTATATCGACGCCATGCAGGGCATGCCCACCCTGAAGATGTTCAACGCCGGCAGAAGAAAGGGACGGGAACTGGCCGGAGAAGCCTGGGGACACTACCGCCACTCCATGCAGGGGCTGGGCATCTCCCTGCTGGATTCCGCCGTGGTAAAATGGGCCGCGGCAGCCGGATCCACCCTGGCCGCCGGGGTGGGAGCTTTGAGGGTGAGCACCGGTAGCCTGCCCATGGGGGACCTGTTTGTGATACTTTTTCTATCGGTGGAGTGCTTCAGGCCCTTAAACGATCTGATTATGCATTGGCACAGAAGTTTTCTGGGAGTAGCCGCCAGCAGGGGTATGTTTGATATACTTGACACCGGCATAATCATCAGGGAACAACCATTGGGCGGTGGAGTTGATAAAGAGTCCCGCAACAGCCCGGAAATAGAATTTAAAAATGTTACTTTTGCATATGCAGCCGGTAAAAGGCCCGCTGTGAAAAATGTCTCCCTGTGGGTGAATCCCGGGGAAACGGTGGCCGTGGTGGGTAAATCCGGCTCGGGCAAATCCACCCTGGTGAACCTGCTGTTGCGCTTTTTCGATCCCCAGGAAGGGACAATACTGCTTTACGGCAGGGATATCAGGGAGTATCCACTGTCCTTTTTGCGCAGCCAGATTGCCGTGGTGTTTCAGGATACCTATCTCTTTTACGGCACCGCAGAGGATAATTTAAGAATAGCCCGCCCGGAAGCTTCCCGGGAGGAACTGGAGAGGGCAGCCCGGCTGGCCCATGCCCATGAATTCATTATGGAGTTGCCGGACGGCTACAATACCCACATAGGGGAGCGGGGAGTGCGGCTTTCCGGGGGGCAGAAGCAAAGACTGTCCATTGCCAGGGCAATTCTAAAGAATGCACCTCTATTGATCCTGGATGAGGCCACCTCCAATGTGGACGGGGCCAGTGAAAAACTCATCCAGGAATCCCTGGGCGAGCTGGTAAGGAACAGAACCACAATTGTTATAGCCCACAGGCTGTCCACCATCCAGGGCGCCGACAGTATCATTGTGCTGGATGGACAGAGGGTGAGGGAGACCGGCACCCACGGCGAACTGCTGGCGGCCGGGGGAATTTACGAACAACTGACAAGGCTGCAGCACGGCTGAAAAGGAGGAGGACTTTGAGCAGCTTTCTTGATAGATTAAACCTAAGCGGTTTCTTAAAACTTCTGGTGTATCTGCGGCCATTCTGGAAGGGTATGGCCGTTGCCGTGGGCAGCGGCACCTTTCATCATTTGTTTGCCATTGCCGGCACGGCTTTGGCAGCCTATCTGGTTGGGTTGGCGGCCACGGGAGGGAAACCGGAACAGATATTGCCCATATTGCCGGTGGTGGCGATATTGGTTACATTGCGGGTGGTAATGTATTTTTCCGACATGTGGTTTGCCCACGAAGTTGCTTTTAGGATACTGGTGGAGTTCAGAGTTAAGATATACCAGGCAGTGGAAAGAGTGGCCCCGGCCTTTCTGCTGAACATGCGCTCCGGGCAGCTGGCCTCCGTCTTGATGGCCGACATAGAAGTTCTGGAGTGGTTTTTTGCCCATACCGCGGGAACCTTTCTGGTGGCACTGCTGGTTTCTATCGTCACCCTGGGTATGCTGGGATGCATCCACTGGCTGTTGCCCCTGGCGGTTCTTCCCTGGATTATTGTGCTGCTAAGCGTGCCTTTCTGGCTAAGTGCGAAAGCCGAAAAACAGGGCAGGGACACCAGGGAAAAGCTGGCAGATATAAATTCCGAGGCGGTGGACGGGGTACAGGGGCTGAGGGAAATAGTATCTTTTAATTACGAAAGGGGTTTTCTGGAAAGATTGAGGCTTTACTCCGACCGGCTGGGACGCAGTCTCTTTATTTATGGTAGGAGACTTGGACTTGAGGGGGCGCTGCTGAATATTTTTTCCTCACTGGCCATAGTATGCGTGCTGGCGCTTTCGGCCTATCTTATTGTTAATGACCGGATGGCTTTTAACTGGCTTCCGGTGGCAGTGATACTGTCGGCCAATATATTCGTGCCGGTTCTGGAAATATCAACCATGGCAAGGAATTTCGGGATTATCACCGCAGCCTCGGACAGGGTGTATTCGGTGATGGAGTCACGGGAAATAGTGCGGGACGAGGCAGGCAGCACCCCGGAAGTTGCCCCCGGGGCTGAAATATGCTTTAGCGACGTGTGGTTTCGCTACCGGGACGACCTGCCCCACGTGCTTAAAGGCGTCAGCTTTACAGCGGAAGAGGGGGAGACCGTGGCCCTGGTGGGCCATTCCGGGGTTGGCAAAACCACCTGCATTAACCTGCTACAAAGATTCTGGGACGTGGACAGGGGACAAATAACCATCGGAGGGTTTGATATAAGGGAAATGCCCCTGGATTACCTGCGCAGACTTTTTACCGTGGTACCCCAGGATATTTACCTGTTCAATACCTCCATTCTGGAAAATATTAGGCTAGGAAGGCCGGAGGCCACCAGGGAGGAGGTGGAGGAGGCCGCCCGGGCAGCCTATATACATGAGTTTATCACTGGTTTGCCGGAGGGTTATGACACCATTGCCGGGGAACGGGGTGTAAAAATGTCCGGAGGACAGAAGCAGAGAATCGCCATTGCCCGGGCTCTGTTAAAAAAATCCCCCATACTAATTATGGACGAGGCGCTGTCCAGCCTGGATACGGAAAACGAAAGGCTTTTACAAAAATCCATTAAAAATCTGCGCCGGGGCCGGACTACCATAATAGTTGCCCACCGGCTATCCACCTTCCGGGACGCTGATAAACTGGTGGTTTTATGTAACGGCAGGGTGGTGGAAAACGGAACCCATGCGGAACTTATAAATAAGGGAGGATACTACAGTGATTTCGTATCTTCCCAGGCTGCGGTTTAAGAATGATGTTTCCATTCAGCTAACTGACGACCGTGCTGGCATATAATGGCAGATGTGTGAAAATACTTCTGTGCACCATGAAAGGGGATAAAGTATTGGATATTCAAAAAAGGATTGAAAATTACTGGCAAACCCGTTCCGACAGTTACAGCAAGCACATACTGGAGGAGATGAGCAGCTTTAAAAAAGACGCCTGGACCGCTCTGATCGATGAATACCGGCCCGGGGGCAGGCCGTTAAAGGTGCTGGACATAGGCACCGGACCGGGATTTTTCGCCCTCTTGCTGTCCGGCATGGGCCACAGGGTTACCGCCATAGACTGCTCGGAAAACATGCTGGCTGAAGCCGCTAACAATGTCCGAGCGGCAGGTTATCAGGCGGAATTTCACAAAATGGATTCCCACAAGCTGGATTTTAACGACGGATCATTCGATCTTATTATATGCAGAAACCTGACCTGGACCCTGAGAGACCCTCATCAAGCCTACCGGGAGTGGCACAGGATGTTAATACCCCAGGGGAGGCTTTTGGTATTTGACGCTAACTGGCACCTGAGGCTGTTTGACCCCGAGATGGACAGACTGCACCGGGAAGATCTGGAGCGGGCCAGACAACTGGGTTATCCCGATCCCCACGCTGGCATAAACAAGGAGGAGAGCGACAATATCTCCCGCAGCCTGTATCTCAGC
>CBEULQ010000040.1:0-11123 GCA_965543975.1 uncultured Desulfocucumis sp.
ATTTATTGAATGGCACATATCCTCCCGTATCCGCTCATCCCTTATCGACAGGCAAAAGTCCTCCATAATCCCGTATTCATTAATCTTATACCGGTCGGGAAGTTCAATATACTTTTCCCAATTCTCGATAACATCTATTGCCTCTTTTATCAATTCTCTCTGCCATTCCGGATACCGGGAAAAATCATCGTCATCTTCGGAATCCTCGGCAATACGCAATTCTTCAACAGATAAAGAAAAAATATCACCGGTTTCTTTTGAGTAATACGACTTAAAGTTATCATCGGCAAACTCCAGTTTTTCAATAACATCCTTTAACTTAACCGGCTTCATGACTGTCACTCCTCTTCAAACGAAGAATCACTTTCCAATTCAAAGTTTTGATAATACTCTATAGCAGCGATCAATGTAAAATTCTTCAAAAAATAGCCCTTTCCTGCTATAAAGTTTCACCAATCAACTCTCACTTTTCGTTGTGTTTAATTTATGCAAAGCATGGTAAAATTAACTGGTTGCCGATATATAACGTTCAGTTACGGAAATTCTAATAGATAACAGGTGATTAAATGAAAGTCGGAAGAAATAAGCCTTGCCCCTGCGGAAGCGGCAAAAAATTTAAACATTGCTGCGCAAGCAATGTCATCCCTTTGTCAGGACTAAAACCCAAATTTATTGAACTTCTTTCCCATGATTTTGGAACGCCTGTTTTGAATGAAACGTTTTTCAGGAAAAACCCATACAAAGAGCTCTCAGCGGCAAGATTGATTTACTCCGCTTTTGTAATGCCGGGTATAGAAGGATTAGCCCACCAACAAGCCCTCAAGTTTATAAAAAACAGAAGCTCTGATGAAGCCGAACAAATTAAACAAGCCTCCCCTGAAATGTTGATTGAGATGATGGAACAAGGAATTGACAGCATTAATCATATTCTGTTTAAACAACGCCTACTTGTTTATTCTGAAGCTGTTATGCCGGAAATAATCAGCAAACTCAGGAACAATGAAAGTGATTTCTTTGCCGAGACAGCAATAAAAGTGCTTCATAAATCCAAAACAAACTATTCAAAACAGATTATGGAAATAATTGGCGAGATTAAGGATCCCTATACACTTTCCCTGGTAGATCTTTTATTGGGTTTCATTGGCCCCAAAGAAACAATTCAAATGGTTTGGCAACATTATCAGGCATTTAAAATTGCTTATCCACTTGATACCTTCGATCAAGGACCTTTGTTTGGGCTCTATCGCTTTCAGGAAAGGTTTGAAAAAGTAATCTTGCCGCCAGCCAAATAATTTTTTACTATGTGTCGGCCCCTTAGTCGGCTGCGACCAAATCAGCCAAAAAATAACAAGAGATTCTTCACCAATAACAGCGAGAATCCTTGTCTTTCATATATTCTGGCGTAGAGAGCGGGCTCGAACCCACGAGACCGCTCAACACGGCCTACTTGATTTCGGGTTCTGTGGATGGCTTTATATCAGTTTCACATAGTCCTGTGCGCTATAAAAAAAGCGATGAATGATAACCGCCTTAGCCGCTTCATCAACCTTATAAACCAGCACACATTTTTTGATAGTCGCCTTGCGATAGCCTTCTTTTTCCAAGTAAGCATCATTACACCGTTCATACATAAGCGGATTGCTTCTTAAATAGCCGTAGCATTTTTCCACTTCATCGAGGAAATTGGTAGCTGCTATGGGATTTACAAGCTGAACGGCAATATACGAGACGATATTATCCAAATCCCTGTGAGCAAGCTCCGAAACAACCAGCCTATACATTGTATTTTTCTCTTATGCTTTTCAAAGAGGCGTCTCCGTCCAGCACCTTTCCTTCTGCTATTTGCGCCTCGGCTGCAGCCAATTTGTTATACACATCCAGCATAAACAATTTTTCCTCGTACATTTTTACGCTCATGATAACCATATCGCCATAGCCGTTTTTGGTAATATATATCGGCTCGGTTGCCTCTTGGCACATTTTAGAGATTTCGCTTGTATTTTTCAAATCCCGGATCGGAATGATTCGCGGCATAACCGTCAACTCCCTTGCATTTACATGGAATTATTATACCATAATTATGTCACGCTAACAAAAGCATAATTCAAAGCTTCCACAAATATAAAACAATGCGAACGCTTGAAACAACATACCTTGGATTTAAGACGCAAGTGAGGATGGTTCTTGGTTTACTCAGCATTTACTCAGCTGAAAAATCAGACTTTTAAGGCTGCCGAAGCAACACCGTCGGCTGCAGCCCAAATCACCCCACAAAATCAACAAGGGATTCCCACCTTTAACCGTGAGAATCCCTTGTCGTTCATTATATCTGGCGGAGAGACAGGGATTCGAACCCTGGAGACCGCTCATCACAGTCTACTCGATTTCGAGTCGAGCGCCTTCGACCAGCTCGGCCATCTCTCCCTTTATATTTTCCCAGCAAAAATAAGTATAACACAAACCATAGGTTGCTGACAACATACCGTCACTGTCAGTTATTATCAAAGCCATTTTGCCATTACAACAGCACCTCCGGTTACTTTTATCAATTCATCAGGATTCGTTTAAATACAGCGTTGGGGGTACCGGCGGCGGACCGGAGCCTGCATTTTTTTCACCTGGTATATTTAAGCATGACAGGCGGTTAAACATAAAAACCCGGGCCGGTCAGCACCGTCCGGGAAATGTTGTTTTAATCAAATATCATTTATCCGGTTTATGTTTTTGTCTTAATTCCTGAAAAAAATTTTTAATAATAGCAGCACATTCCTCCGCCAAAACACCGGATATCACTTCCACCCGGTGGTTGAACCTGGGCTCCCTGACCACGTCCATTATGGAGTCCACGGCTCCGGCCTTTGGGTCTGCGGCGCCGTACACCAGTATTTTAATTCTGAACTGAACGATGGCGCCGGCGCACATGGGGCAGGGCTCTATGGTGGAATACAGCACGCATTCGTTTAGCCGCCAGTCCCCCAGGTGGCGGGCCGCCTCCCTCATGGCCAGTATCTCGGCATGAGCGGAACTGTCCGAAAGCATTTCCCGGAGGTTGTGTCCCCGGCCGATAATTTCGCCTTCCCGGACCACCACCGCCCCTATGGGCACTTCCCCCAGGTCATAAGCCTTTTGAGCCTCCAACAGGGCTTCCCGCATGTAATCGGGATGATCCACCGGTACATCCCCTTTAAATTATAATAACCCGTATCACAGTCAAAAAACAGTGTAACACAATTTATGTCCGGCTGACAACGTAACCCTATTTAAAAATTGCCTTAACCGTTATTTGAACTTTATAAAAGGTACAGCCTGTCGCCGGCGTCTCCCAGTCCGGGTACTATATAGCCCACTTCATTGAGCTTCCAGTCGATTGTGCCGGCTATTATACGAATAGCGGGAAATTTGCTTTTAATCTGGTTGATGCCTTCCTCAACGGCAAACCCGCAGACAAAAATAATTTTCTCCGGAGCATAACCCGCATCTTGTAGTATTTCAAGAGTTTTTACGCTGCTGTTGCCTGTGGCCAGCATCGGATCCAGCACGAAAACAGTATCAAACAATTCGGGGTTTTGCGGTATTACGCTTAAATAAGTACAGGCCTGCAGCGTTTCATGGTCCCTGGATACGCCCACATGGGCCACCCTGGCGGAAGGAAGCAATTCTAAAAAGCTTTCCAGTAATCCCAGGCCGGCCCGCAGCACCGGCACCAGCAGCACCCTGCCTGAATCCACCGCTTCTCCCGGAGCCTCCACATCCAGCGGCGTTATTACCGGAGAGGGAACTGCCTGCAATTGCCTGGTGGCCTCCACGGCCAAAAATAAACCCAGACCCTTCAGTGACCGGCGGAACATTTCAATGTCCGTATCCCGGTCGCGTAGAATCCGGATATGGTGACTTGCCAAAGGATGTTTTAACACTGTAACGAAACTCAAATCAATACCCCCGTTCACAACATATAAAAATGCACAATCCAATTATTCTTCGACAAAAATTACGGGTTTCCTCTATGTATTAAACGTTACAAAAAATTCCCTCCAAGGAGGCCGTTCTTAAAACTTTCACCCGGCATTTCAGTCGTCGGTCTTCAGGCAGCAATGGTCGGGGGTTATAAACCGTAATCTTCTCTTTTTAATGGAGTGCTTTTATCCTAACAACTGACGACCGACGACTGATGGCCAAATTTGCCATGCCTGTTCCTAGTCCCCTTCGCCCAGCATTTCATCAGCCTCAATATTTTCAGCCCTGCCGTCAAGTTCTTTTAAACCGGTGCCGGGCCGGGTATCCTCCTTTGGTATAACTTCTTTTTTGTTTTTCGGTCTATATTTAATTTCTTTTTTCATTATGAGATTTCACCTCCACAGTTATTATCCTATCAGCCGAACAAAAATAAACACACCTTCGCAAAACACCTGCCCCGCAACCCCTTACAGAAATTTTTTAACTTTCATAGATCAGAAGGAGTTAGTTTTTTATAACTAGAAATCTTATATTCATAATATTTCTATTTTTAAGAGTATTTTTAACTAAATACTGGTTTAATATATTGCCCTGGAGGAAAATCATGCAGGTTAAAGAGATCATGTCCCGTCCCTGCCTGTTCCCGAACGGCGCCACGGTGGGCGAAGCAATACAGGAAATGGGCCGTTTGCGCAGCAACTGTCTTCTGGTGGTGGATAAGGATGGCCTGGTATCCGGAATCTTTGGCCCCGAACAGCTGCTCAAAGTAGCCGCCGGTAATTATGACCGGGTAGAACCGGTGGCAAACCTGGTGGAAAAATTTCAAACCGTCAGCCCGGATGACATTCTGGTGGAAGTAATCGGCGGGGGCGCACGCTATCTTGTTGCCTTGGAAGGCGGACGCCCCGCAGGCCTGGTCGCTTTGAGCCCGTCGCTGGTCAACCTGGAAAGTTACATCAACCGCCTCAAAACCATGCTTGACGCCGCCTACAATGCCATTATAGAAATCAACTGCGACGGCCGCATCGTAACGGTGAACCGCGCCATGGAAAAGGTTTTGGGCATGAGTGCCGCAGAACTCATCAGCCGGCCGGTGGTAGAAATCATACCCAATACCGGCCTGAACGAAGTGATCCGGAAAGGACGGCCACAGATCGGAAGTCAGATCACCATCGGCGAAAAGACTTATATCAGCAACCGCTCCCCCATTTTTCAGGAGGGGATTGTCATCGGGGCGGTGGCCATCCTTCAGGATGTCACAGAACTTAAACAGGTAATCGATCAATTGGCCAGTGAACGCAGCGACCGGGAACTTTTGGAAACCATCCTGGAAAACACCTATGAGGGAATTGTGGTGGTGGACAACCGGGCCAGGGTGACCATGTTCAACCGGGCTTACGCCAATTTTCTGAGCGTGAAGCAGGAGGACGTAATCGGCAAAGACGTCCGGGATGTTATTGAAAATACCCGCATGCATATTGTTATTGAAACCGGAATTCCGGAAGTTAATCAGGTGCAGCGAATCAAGGGCAACGATATGGTCTGCATTCGCATCCCGATCAAAAAGGACGGCAAAGTAATTTGCGCCGTGGGCAAGGTGGTGTTCCGGGACGTCAGCGAACTGAAAAACCTGGCCGATCAAGTGGCCCGTCTGCAGCACGAACTGGAGTATTACAAAGGGGAATTGAAGAAGCACCAGGGAACCAAATATTGTATCGACAGCATTGTAGGCAAGAGCCCCCGGATCGAACGTTTGAAATCGGTTGCCGTTAAGGTTGCCAAAAGCTCCTCCACGGTGCTTTTACTGGGTGAAAGCGGCACAGGAAAGGAACTCTTCGCCCACGCCATTCACAACGCCAGCCCCCGCTCCCTGGGACCCTTTGTACGGGTTAACTGCGCCGCGCTGCCGGAAAACCTGTTGGAGAGTGAACTCTTCGGCTATCAGGAAGGCGCCTTTACCGGCGCCAAAAAAGGCGGAAAAATAGGTAAGTTCGAACTGGCTGACAACGGAACCATATTCCTGGATGAAATCGGGGATATGCCTGTCAACATGCAGGCCAAGATCCTCCGGGTGCTCCAGGAGCGTGAGGTCGAGCGGGTGGGCGGCAGCGGACCGGTGAAGGTGGACGTGCGGGTAGTCGCGGCGACCAACCGGAACCTGGAGGAGATGGTCAGAAAAAAACTGTTCCGGGAAGACCTATTTTACCGTTTAAACGTTGTCAATATGGAAATCCCTCCCTTAAGGGAAAGAATCGAGGACATACCCCTGCTGTTGGAATTCTTTTTGAAAAAGCTCTCCCGCCAGCTTGGCTGCGGCAAAAAGAAACTATCCGGAGATACGCTGGCGATATTGATGCAACACCCCTGGCCGGGAAACATCCGGGAACTGGAAAACATTTTGGAACGGGCACTGAATATTATGGAGGGAGATACCATCACCCCCACCTGTCTGCCCTACTACCTTATTAAAAACAATTTGATGGGGGAAGAGGAGAAAATCGGCTCTTACAAGGAAGCCATGGAAGCCTACGAGAAGGCTATCCTGGAACGGGCCCTGGGGTTGGCCGATGGGAACAAACTATTCGCTGCAAAAATATTAAAGCTGAGCAAATCCACCTTTTATGAAAAAATCGCCAGGTATAACCTGGGTTGATTATTCCGGTTTTCCGGAATTAATCCGGAAAACCGGAATAATCATATACATAGAATACATCAGCAATTCCTGAAATTGCTTCCGGATATCCGGAAAGAATATTTTTTTAAATATCTGTTAAAAAATTTTTTTCCGGCACGAGGCGCCCTAATAACCCGCTATTTCAGCGGGTTCCCGGGCGCCTTTAGCCGTCCGGTGACATCGTCTATCCTCCTTTGGGCCTGTCCTTGAAGCTGGCACGAAAAATGCTGTTTAAATATTTGCATTTTTCCGAAATAGCTGAAAGGAGGGTTTTAGTGGCAGTTAAAGTGTTATCTGCCCGGGAAGCCGTAGACCTGCTCCCGGACGGAGTCACCCTGGCGGTAAACGGCTTTGTGGGCTGCGCCCATCCGGAGGCACTGACCGCCGCGCTAGAGGAACGTTTCTTGGAAACCGGCCGTCCGCGGGATATCACGCTGGTCTATGCTGCCGGGCAGGGCGACGGCAAAGACCGCGGCATGAACCATCTGGCCCACCAAGGACTTATGAAACGTGTGATTGGAGGACACTGGGGCCTGGCACCCAAGCTCGGCGCCCTGGCCGTTGCCGAAAAGGTGGAGGGGTACAACCTGCCCCAGGGAGTAATCTGCCACCTGTTCAGGGATATCGCGGCCGGTAAGGTGGGCACCGTCACCCACGTGGGTCTGCAGACCTTCGTGGACCCGCGTCTGGAAGGAGGAAAAGTAAACAAGATAACCACGGAAGCCCTGGTGGAAGTGATTACGCTGAACGGTAAGGAACAGCTCTTTTACAAGGCTTTTCCCATCACAGCAGCCTTTATCCGGGGCACCTCAGCCGATGGCAAAGGCAACATCTCCATGGAAAAAGAAGCGGTTACCCTGGAGGCGCTGCCCATCGCCCAGGCCGTAAAAAATTGCGGCGGAATTGTAATAGCCCAGGTGGAGCGGATTGTGGAAACCGGCAGCCTGCACCCGCGCTCCGTTAAGCTGCCGGGGATGCTGGTGGACTGTGTGGTGGTGGCCCCGCCGGAAAAACACGCCCAGACCTTTGCCGAGCAGTACAACCCGGCATACTCCGGAGAAATCAGGATACCCCTGTCCGGCATCCGGAAGCTGCCGCTGGATGAACGAAAGGTGATCTGCAGACGGGCTGTGGAGGAATTGGAGCCGGGCTCGGTGGTAAACCTGGGCATCGGCATCCCTGAGTTAGTCGGAGCAGTAGCTGCGGAGGAGGAAAAGTCCGACTATATGACCCTTACCCTGGAATGCGGGCCCATCGGGGGCATTCCTTCCGGTGGTTTAAGCTTCGGCGCTGCCACCAACCCGGAGTGCGTTGTGGACCAGCCGAGCCAGTTTGACTTCTACGACGGCGGCGGCATTGACGCGGCTTTTCTCGGGATGGCGGAAATGGACGCCCGGGGCAATGTGAACGTCAGCAAGTTCGGTCCGAAGCTGGTAGGCTGCGGCGGTTTCATCAACATCAGCCAGAACGCCAAAAAACTGGTATTCTGCGGCACATTCACGGCTGGGGGGCTTGAAGTGGCGGTTAACGGCGGAAAGCTCCAGATTGTGAAAGAAGGAAAAAATAAAAAGTTGGTAGCCTCAGTGGGACAGGTCACTTTCAGCGGCCATTATGCCGGCATGTCCGGGCAGCCGGTTCTTTACATCACGGAACGGGCTGTGTTTGTCCTGGAAGCGGGAGGAATTATGCTGACGGAGATCGCGCCGGGAGTGGATTTGGAGAAAGATATCCTGGCCCGAATGGATTTTAAACCCGCTGTATCTCCTGCCCTGAAGACTATGGATGAACGGCTTTTTATGTAACCAGGGAGGCAGTTTCTAAACCTTCCGCCTGGAGGGTGTAAACCATTTTTGCAGTTGCTAACAAGATCAGGGCCAACATATTGACGCTTTTTAATTGGGAGGTGTAACTTTGGAGATATTTGGTATCCTATTAAGCCTTGGTCTATTAATGTTCTTAGCTTACCGGGGATTTTCCGTAATACTCTTCGCCCCGGTCTTTGCCATACTGGCCGCTCTTTTTAACGGTGTTCCCGGCATGCCCACCTACACCGAGGTATTTATGGTGCGGGCAGCCAACTACTTCCGGGACTTCTTTCCCTTCTTCCTGCTGGGTGCCGTTTTCGGCAAGGTAATGGAAGAAAACGGCGCTGCCCACGCCATTGCCCGTTCCTTCGTGCGCTACCTCGGCACTAAGCAGGCTTTTCTTTCGGTGGTGCTGGCCTGCGCCGTGTTGACCTACGGCGGCGTGAGCCTTTTTGTGGTGGCCTTTGCGGTGTATCCTTTCGCGGCGGCCCTCTTTAAAGAAGCCGATATTCCCAAACGCCTTATCCCGGGGGCCATTGCCCTGGGTTCGTTCACCTTCACCATGGATGCCTTCCCCGGCACGCCCCAGATCCAGAACGTCATCCCCACCAAATTTTTCGGCACCACTCTTTACGCTGCGCCTGTGACCGGAATTATCGGCGGGCTAATTGTTCTGGGCTTCGGCTTGACCTGGCTGGAGTTCCGTAAGCGCAAGGCCAAAGCGGCTGGCGAAGGTTATGGCAGCGGTCATATCAACGAGCCTGAGGCAGTGGATGGCAGTACCCTGCCAAACCCGCTGATTTCCCTGATCCCCCTGGTATCGGTGCTGGTATTTTACAAAGTACTGCTGAGCTATATCCCCACCCTCGGCCCGGATTTCGCGGCCTTTGCCAAGGTAGACCTGGCCAAGGTGGCCAGTTCCTGGTCCCTGATCATCTCCCTGGTAATAGGCATTCTACTTGCCGTTGCCATCAATTACAAGGGACTAAAAAACAAGGTGGTCAAATCCCTAAACGCAGGCGCCATAGGTTCACTGCTGGCTATCCTGAACACGGCGTCAGAGGTCGGCTACGGCGGCGTTATTGCCTCACTGCCCGGTTTCAAAGTAATCGCCGCGGCGCTGTTGTCTATCAAGGGCAGCGGCACACCGCTGCTTTCCGAAGCGGTTACAGTAAACATACTGGCCGGAATTACCGGTTCGGCCTCCGGAGGCATGAGTGTGGCCCTGGAAATGATGGGCAAACAGTACCTGGCGTGGGCGAACAGTGTGGGCTTAAGCCCCGAACTCCTGCACCGGGTGGCCTCCATGTCCGCCGGCGGAATGGACACCATGCCCCATAACGGGGCTGTCATTACCCTGCTGGGCATCTGCGGGCTGACGCACAGGCAGTCCTACCTTGACATATTTGCCATCACCGTAGTAAAAACCCTGACTGTGTTTCTCATAATCCTTCTGACCAGCATTTTCCACTTTGTATAAATTAACCACTTTTTTTAAGCACCAAGCTGGTAGCAAAGGGAGGTTAAGTTGTGAGGTTAAAAGATAAATTGGCGATTATCACCGGCGGCGCCCGCGGCATTGGCGCCGCCGCGGCCCGGCTCTTCGCCGAAGAAGGAGCGCTGGTGGCGGTGGCGGACTTCGATGCAACCACAGGTGAAGCGCTTTGCCGGGAGATTGGAGAAAAAGGCGGCCGGGCGGCTTCCTTCCGGGTGGACGTGGCCAGCCGGGCCAGCGTACAGTCGATGGTAGACGGGGTAATGGCGAAATTCGGCAGAATCGACATTCTGATCAACAATGCTGGAATTACCCGGGACGCCATACTGTTAAAAATGACAGAAGAACACTGGGAAAAAGTGCTGGACGTAAACCTTACCGGGGTGTTCAATTGTACCCGGGCAGTGGCGGCGGTAATGGTCAATCAGGGCTCGGGGCGGATTATCAACACATCTTCCGTGGTGGGGGTCTTCGGAAATATCGGGCAAACCAACTATGCGGCCACCAAGGCGGGTGTGCTGGGAATGACCAGGACCTGGGCCAAGGAACTGGGCAGGAAAGGGATAACCGTCAACGCGGTGGCCCCCGGTTTCATCATCACGGATATGACGACCGCCATACCCCGGAATGTGCTGGATCTGATGCGGGAAAAGACCCCTTTGGGCCGTCTGGGGATGCCGGAGGACGTAGCCCGGGCCTATTTGTTCCTGGCCTCGGATGAGGCCGCCTATATCAACGGCGCCGTCCTGCCGGTGGACGGCGGACTGGTGCTTTAAAAAGCATCCCTCAGTTAAGAAAAAACAGGCTTCCAATAATATTGTGGAGGCCTGTTTTTTATACATAACCGGATATATCACCTGAAACCGTATTGGCATATAAATTTATTGCAGGGTAATAGAATCCAGTAAAAAATTATATATAATAAATTGACAGGCGTGAAATGGAGTGAGTAAAGCGGTGCAAAATGATTATCCTGATGATTTCTTTGATGCGGTTTATAAAGAGAACTATAACAACGTTTTTAATTTTATTTTTAGCATTACAAACAACCCATTTTTAACGGAAGAAATCACCCAAGAGGCATTTGTAAAAGCTTTTATAAACATAAAATCACTTGGCAACCAATCAAAAATAAAAGTTTGGTTAAATAAAATTGCTTATAATTTATTCATAGATATCAGCAGAAAAAAATCAT
>CBEULQ010000041.1:0-10727 GCA_965543975.1 uncultured Desulfocucumis sp.
TAGGACTCATGATAATCACAGCATCCCAGATATACCACATTGCATTTTCTGTACATATACAGACCACCTCACACGTGGATTCAAATCCCGTGCACAATAATTACTGTTCTAGGGCAGGGACTTAAGCCAGCGCAGGGTGAGTAATGGCTGACCATTATATCGAGTCTTCGGAGTCCATCAAATAGCGATGGCACTCCCTGGCGGCGCCGCGCCCTTCATTTATCGCCCAAACCACCAGACTTTGTCCCCGGCGCATGTCGCCGGCGGCGAATACCCCCTTAACATTGGTGGAAAAATTCCCATAATCGGCCTTTACATTGGAGCGCTCATCCCGTTCGACGCCTAGCTGCTCCAGCATGATATCTTCGGGACCGAGGAAACCCATGGCCAGCAAAACCAGCTGTGCCGGCCACACCTTTTCCGTACCCGGAATTTCCCTGGGCACAAAACGGCCTTGATCATCCTTTGTCCACTCAACATTAACGGTGTGTACCTCAGTCACCCGTCCGTCCTCACCACCCGCGAACCTCTTGGCGGTAATGCAGTATTCCCGGGGGTCTTTACCATAAAGGGCTATGGCCTCCTCCTGGCCGTAATCAACCTTCAACACCCTGGGAAACTGCGGCCAGGGGTTGTTTTCGGCACGCTGCAGCGGCGGTTGGGGCATAATTTCCAGCTGGGTTACTGTTCTGCAGCCGTGGCGAATCACAGTGGCGACACAGTCGGTGCCTGTGTCGCCGCCGCCGATTACGATAACATCCTTATCCTTGGCGGAAATATATTTACCGTCGGCAAGGCCGGAATCCAGCAAGCTCTTGGTATTTAGCCGTAAAAAGTCCACGGCGAAATTAATACCCTTAAGTTCACGCCCTTCAATTTTAAGATCCCGGGGTTTGGTGGATCCCCCGCAGAGAACCACCGCGTCATATTCTTTTAAAAGACTCCTGGAGGGGTAATCCCTGCCCACCTCGGTGCCCGTGACAAAGGTGACCCCCTCTTCCTCCATTAACTTCACCCGGCGTTCAACATATTTCTTATCCAGCTTCATATTGGGTATGCCATACATCAGCAGCCCGCCGATCCTGTCGGCCCGTTCGAAAACCGTAACCAGGTGGCCGTACTTGTTCAGTTCGTCGGCACAGGCCAGCCCTGCGGGCCCGGACCCGACCACCGCAACCTTTTTCCCGGAGCGCCAGGCGGGAGGACGGGGCACTACCCAGCCTTCATCGTAAGCCTTTTCAATAATGGCGCACTCAATATTTTTGGTGGTTACCGGGTCACCCGCCAGACCTGCGGCGCAAGCGCCCTCACAGGGCGCGGGGCAGACCTTGCCGGTGAACTCCGGAAAATTGTTGGACATCTTTAAACGAGCCAGCGCTTCCTTCCACAACCCCCTGTAAACAAGATCGTTATACTCCGGCATAAGGTTATGGTTGGGACAGCCGGACGCCATTCCGTTAATCAACATACCGCTGTGGCAGAAGGGCGTACCGCACTCCATGCAGCGCGCCGCCTGCTGTTTAAGTTTTTCCTCGGGCAATTTGTAATGAAATTCCTGCCAGTCCTTAATACGCTCCAGCGGTGATCGGTCGGCAGGCAGTTCCCTTTTATATTCCATAAACCCGGTAGGTTTACCCATGGTTTTTCCCCCTTTACTGATGAGGACCTTCACAGCAGGTCCGCCCTAAATTTGATTTATGCCGGCTACCTTTGGCCGGTCAAAAACAAGTATGGCGCGGAAGGTGAAGCTTTAGTTTCCGCCCACCCGGGACTTATCCCTCTTGTTCTCCTCAAAAGCAACCATAATCGCTTCTTCGCCGCCCAAACCCGTTTGGTACGCCCGGTCAATGGCCGCCAGCATGCGTTTATAGTCCTTGGGGATAACCCGTACAAATTTAGGCAACATCTCATCCCACTTATCCAGTACCCTTTGGGCAACTCTGCTCCGGGTATATTCCAGATGACGCTCAACCATAAGCTTTACGTCGTCAATTTCACCTGGATTCTCCAGTTTTTCAATTACAACCATATCCATGTTGCAGCGGCTGGGGAATGTTCCGTCCTCGTCCAGCACATAGGCGATACCGCCGGACATACCCGCGGCAAAGTTCCTGCCGGTGGCTCCCAGCACCACCAGACGGCCCCCGGTCATATACTCGCAGCCATGGTCGCCTACGCCCTCCACCACAGCCTTTACACCGCTGTTCCTCACGCAGAACCTCTCGCCGGCAACGCCCCGGATGTACGCCTCGCCGGAGGTTGCCCCGTAGAAGGCCACGTTGCCGATAATGATATTTTCCTCAGGCACGAAACTTGATGCCTCCGGCGGGTATACAACAATCTTGCCCCCGGAAAGCCCTTTGCCGACATAGTCGTTGGCATCGCCTTCCAGGGTAAGGGTCATGCCTCCGGGAACAAAGGCGCCAAAGCTCTGGCCCGCAGATCCTTTTAAGTTAATTTTGATAGTATCCTCGGGAAGCCCCCCGGCTCCTTTCAGCCTGGTGATTTCGCTGCCCACTATGGTACCAACCACGCGGTTGATATTTTTTATGGGCAGATCGGCCTCCACCTTCTCCCCCCGGTCCAGGGCCGGCCGGCAAATGGATAACAGCTCCTGCATATCCAGGGATTTGTCCAGCATGTGATTCTGGGCGATGCGCTGGCACTTGCCCACGCTGGCCGGCACATCCGGCTGGTACAGAAGGGGCGTTAAATCCAGGCCCTTGGCCTTCCAGTGATTGGCCAGATTCCCGCTAACCTCCAGCACTTCCGTGGCGCCCACCATTTCACTGATGGTGCGGAAGCCCAGTTCGGCCATTACTTCCCGCAGTTCCCGGGCGATAAACAGCATGAAATTGACCACATGCTGGGGGTCCCCCTTGAACAATTTGCGTAATTCAGGGTTCTGGGTGGCTATGCCGCAGGGGCATGTGTCAAGATTGCACACCCTCATCATAACGCAGCCCAGCACCACCAAAGGCGCCGTGGCGAAACCATACTCCTCGGCCCCCAGCAGGGTGGCTATGGCCACGTCCCGCCCGGTCATCAGCTTGCCGTCGGTCTCCACCACAATCCTGTCACGCAGGTTGTTGAGCACCAGGGTCTGGTGCGTCTCCGCCAGCCCCAGTTCCCAGGGAAGTCCGGCATGCCTGATGCTGGTGCGGGGTGATGCCCCGGTGCCTCCGTCGTAGCCGCTGATCAACACCACGTCTGCCCGGCCCTTGGCTACCCCGGCGGCAATGGTGCCGACGCCGACTTCGGAAACCAGTTTAACGTTTATTCTGGCTGCAGGGTTGGCATTTTTTAAATCGTGAATCAGTTCGGCCAGGTCCTCAATGGAATAAATATCGTGGTGCGGCGGCGGGGATATCAGTCCAACCCCCGCTGTGGTGCCCCTCACCTCGGCCACCCAGGGGTAAACCTTCCCGCCGGGAAGCTGGCCGCCCTCCCCGGGCTTCGCGCCCTGGGCCATTTTAATCTGAATCTCATCTGCATTAACCAGATATTGGCTGGTTACCCCGAACCTGCCCGAGGCCACCTGCTTTATGGCGCTGCGGCGGGAATCTCCATTGGCATCGGGATTGTAACGCGCGGGATCCTCCCCGCCTTCGCCGGTGTTGCTCTTGCCGCCGATGCGGTTCATGGCTATGGCCAGTGCCTCGTGGGCTTCCTTGCTGATGGAGCCGAAGGACATGGCCCCGGTTTTAAAACGGCGGCAGATGGCTTCCAGCGGTTCCACTTCATCTATGTGCACCGGCGGCCGGTTCGATTTAAAACTGAAATATCCCCTGAGCGTGCTTCTCTGACCGTCGATCATGGCAGAGTATTTTTTAAACAGACTGTAGTCGTTGTCGCGGCAGGCCTGCTGCAGGGTGATTATTGTCTGGGGATTATATAAATGCTGCTCGCCATCATGCCTCCACTGGTATACGGAGCCGGATTCCAGGGGCTCCCGGGATGCTCCTTTGACCGGGTAGGCCTTTTTATGGCGCATCTCCGCTTCCCGGGCAATAACGTCCAGGTCAACGCCCTCCACCCGGGATGGCGTCCAGGTGAAATATTTGTCTATAACTGATTGTTTAATGCCCACCGCCTCAAAAATCTGGGCGCCATGGTAGCTCTGGATGGTGGAAATGCCCATTTTGGACATTACCTTGACCACACCCTTGGTGGCCGCCTTGATATAATTCTTTAGGGCATCCTTGGGAGCAATGTCCGTCATAACCCCCTGGCGGATCATATCCTCAATGGTTTCAAAGGCAAGGTAGGGATTAATGGCACTGGCGCCGTACCCAATCAGCACCGCGAAATGGTGAACTTCTCTGGGCTCCCCGGATTCCAGCATAAGTCCCACCCTGGTGCGGGTGCCCTCCCGTATCAGATGGTGATGCAGGCCCGAAAGGGCCAGCAGTGCAGGAATCGGAGCATTTTCGCGGCTGGCTTCCCGGTCGGAGAGAATTAATAAATTGGCGCCTCCGTTGATGGCCCGGTCCGCTGCCCGGCATAATTCCTCCAGGGCCTTTTCCAGTCCGGGGCCGCCTTCCCCCGCTTTGAACAGAATAGGCAGTGTTACTGTTTTATATCCCTCTTTTTCGATATGCCTTATTTTTGCCAGTTCCCCATTGCTAAGTATCGGGGACTTCAATGTTATTTGCGTGCAGCTGTCAGGCGAAGGCTCAATAAGGTTCTTTTCGGAGCCGATGGCAGTACCGGCATCCATGATTATTTCTTCCCTGAGGGGGTCAATGGGCGGGTTGGTTACCTGGGCAAATAGTTGCTTAAAATATGTGTACAAAAGCTGGGGCTTTTCCGACAGAACCGCCAGGGACGCGTCATTGCCCATTGACCCTACGGAGTCAATACCGTGTTTGGCCATGGGTTCAATCATTTTGCCCAAATCCTCGAAGGTATAGCCGAACAGGTGCTGTCTCTGGCGCAGGGTTTCCGGATCTGGTATAGGCAGTTCTTCCGCGTCCGGAAGCTCCTCCAGGCTGACCATGTACTCATTCAGCCACTGGCGATACGGCTGCGCGGAAACAATTTTATTCTTCAGTTCCTCGTCGGAGACAATACGCTCCTCCCTGGTATCCACCAGCAGCATACGGCCCGGGCGCAGTCTTTCCTTGACCAGCACCTTTTCCGGAGGCACGTCGAGAACGCCCACTTCCGAGGCCATAATAATCAGGTCGTCAGTGGTTACGTAATAACGGGCAGGCCTTAGACCATTGCGGTCCAGCACCGCCCCGATTCTTTCCCCGTCGGTGAAGGCAATGGCCGCCGGACCGTCCCAGGGCTCCATCATGCAGCTATGGTATTCGTAAAAAGCCTTTTTCTCGTCGCTTATACTTTCGTGGTTGGCCCAGGGCTCGGGTATCATCATCATGGCTGCGTGAGGCAGGGAGCGGCCGGAAAGATACAAAAACTCCAGGCAGTTGTCAAACATGGCCGAGTCGCTGCCGTCCTGGTCGATCACAGGCAGAGTTTTCGCCAAATCCTCGCCGAAAAGGGGAGAGGAGCACATGGATTGGCGGGCGTGCATCCAGTTTACGTTGCCCCGCAGTGTGTTGATCTCCCCGTTGTGTATCAAATAGCGGTAGGGGTGAGCCCGCTCCCAGCTGGGGAATGTATTGGTGCTGAAGCGGGAGTGAACCAGCGCCAGGGCTGTTTCCATGGACTGGTCCCTTAAATCCAGGTAAAACTCGTCCAGTTGTTCCGGTGTGAGCATACCTTTGTATACAATGGTGTTGGCCGACAGGCTGGCAAAATAAAAGGTGTCGGACGGGCACAGGCAATCACGGCGGAGTTCTTTTTTGGCCCGTTTGCGTATTACGTACAGTTTACGCTCAAAGGACAGTTTGTCCTTAATCTCCTGAGACGGGGCTATAAAAATTTGCCGGATATAGGGTTGTACCAGCCTGGCCGTTTCCCCCAGGGTAAAATTGTCCGTTGGAACGGTGCGCCACCCTAAAAAGATCTGTCCCTCTTCCCGGATGACCCTTTCCAGTGTCTGCTCGCATTTTTCCCTTTTTTCCTCGTCCGGGGGTAAAAACAGCATGCCGACGCCGTATTGTCCCTCTGGCGGCAAACTAATATCCAGCTTGGAGCATTCCTTCATCAAAAAGGCATGGGGAATTTGCAGCAATATCCCCGCACCGTCGCCGGTATTAATTTCGGCCCCCCTGGCTCCCCGGTGATCCAGGTTCACCAGTATGGTAAGGGCCTGCCGCAATATATCGTTTGATTTTTTGCCTTTTATATTGGCCACAAAACCAATACCGCAGGCATCGTGCTCGAACTGCGGATTATATAGACCCTGTTTGGTGGGTAATCCGTTAATTTTGTTTACTTCCGATACGTTTCTTTTCCCCTGCATTAGGCATTTGCACCTGCCTTTATATCTTTTTGTAATCATTTAGTTGCATTTTATCCGGTAGCGGCTTTTTCGTCGGGATCAGGTTCTTAAAACATGGTCCTTAAAGACAAAAAAGCCCACCGCGCGGTTATATTTCTTTTTAACCTGCCAGTGGGCCCCATTGCCCTCCTCCGCCGGCACCCCTTCGGGCCGGTACAGGGTTATTGTTTATATGGATGATTATAGCTTTTAATATTTAGACAAATACTCTTCAATCTCCCAGGGGTGGACCTGGGTGCGGTATCTGTGACACTCTATCTCTTTAGCTTCGGTAAACCTCTGAAGCACGTGGGGTCCCAGGGCCTCCTTGACCACCTCGTCCCGGGCAAGCTCCCACAAGGCTTCCTCCAGGCTTGTGGGCAGGCTTCCAATGCCTTCGCTCTCCCTCTCCCCGGAGGTCATTTCATATATATTGCGGTCGCAGGACCTGGGAGGTCTGATTTGATTCTTTATCCCGTCCAGGCCGGATTTAAGGGCTACGGCCAGAGCCAGGTAGGGGTTGCATGAGGGATCGGGGCTGCGCAGCTCTATCCTGGTAGACATTCCCCGTTTGGCCGGCACCCTGATAAGCGGGCTCCTGTTCCTGGCGGACCAGGCTATGTATACCGGCGCCTCGTAGCCTGCAACCAGGCGTTTATATGAGTTTACAGTGGGATTGGTAATAGCGCTGATGGCCCGGATATGCTTCATCAGGCCGCCGATATAATACATGGCTGTATCGCTGAGCTGCATATCTACGCCGGGATTGAAAAATGCGTTTTCGCCGTTTTTCATCAGCGACTGGTTCAGGTGCATCCCTGATCCGTTGATGCCGAACACCGGCTTAGGCATAAATGTGGCATGCAAACCATGACGCTGGGCGATGGTGCGCACTACGAATTTAAAAGTAACCACCTTGTCGGCAATATCCAGAGCATCCGAATATTTAAAATCTATCTCATGCTGGCCCGGTGCCACCTCGTGATGGGACGCCTCTATTTCGAATCCCATCTGTTCCAGGGTGAGGACCATGTCCCGGCGGGCGTTCTCGCCCAGATCCACCGGGGTAAGGTCGAAATAACCCGCCCTGTCTTGAGTAATGGTGGTGGGCCGGCCTTCGTTATCCACTTGAAAAAGGAAAAATTCCGCTTCCGGTCCCACATTCATGGTATACCCCATATCGGCGGCCTCGGCGACGGCCCGCTTCAGCACGTAACGGGGATCCCCGGCAAAGGGAGTTCCGTCGGGGTTGTATATGTCGCATATGAGCCTTGCCACCGCACCGTCCCTGGGTTTCCAGGGAAACACCGTAAATGTGCCTGGGTCCGGACGGAGATACATATCCGACTCTTCTATCCTTACAAAACCTTCTATGGAAGAGCCGTCAAACATTAATTCCCCATCCAATGCTTTATCAAGTTGTTCTACTGTTATGGATACGTTTTTCAGTACGCCGAAAATGTCCGTGAATTGGAGGCGAACAAATTTAACCCCCAGATCCTTGGCCAAACTGCGGACCTCGTCGTTCGTCAATTGAGCCACTTACTTAACCCCGCTTCCTTAATTTGAAGGGACCAGTTAAAACAAAAAAAGCCGCGTCGCCGGAATGCACATCCCGACACGCAAGCCCCTTTGCCCCGTCCCGGCACCACGCTGAACCACAGTATGATTTATAAAACTTAATAAATAGTATAGCATAACTTTTTAAAAAAGTAAGGTTTTTTGTCAAAAAAATCGACCAAACGCTATTGAATACTGTATTCAGGAGTTTTTTCCATTGGGGACAAAAAAAATCCCCTAACCTTTCGGTTAAGGGGGAGGATGAAATAAACTATATTAAAACTTGGAGAGATAGTCTTCCACTTCCCAGGGATGAACCTGTACACGGAAGGAGTCCCATTCCTTCGTTTTGGCTTCCATGAACTTTTCGAAGATGTGCGGGCCCAGGGCGGACTTGACAACCTCATCGGCGGAAAGCTCCTGCATGGCCTCCATGAGGCTGGCGGGCAGGCTGCCGATACCCAATTCCGCGCGCTCCGCGCCGCTCATGTGGTAAATGTTCTTCTCGCAGGGAGTCGCCGGCTCGATCTTGTTCTTGATACCGTCCAAACCGCACTTGAGCATGGCTGCAATTGCCAGGTAGGGGTTGCAGGACGGGTCCGGGCACCTCAGTTCGATCCTGGTGGACAAGCCACGTTTGGCCGGAACCCGGATCAGCGGGCTGCGGTTGCGCTCGGACCAGGCGATGTACACCGGAGCCTCGTAGCCGGGAACCAGGCGCTTGTATGAGTTCACCGTGGGGTTGGTAATCGCCGCGAAAGCCCTGGCGTGCTTCATAAGTCCGCCGATATAGTATTTGGCGATCTGGCTCATTCCGTCCGGGCTGTTGGCATCATAGAAAGCGTTATTATTGCCCTCGAACAGGGACTGGTGGCAGTGCATGCCGCTGCCGTTGATGCCGAAAATGGGCTTCGGCATGAAGGTGGCATGCAGGCCGTGGCGCTGGGCTATGGTGCGCACCACGAACTTAAAGGTAACAATTTTATCGGCAACATCCAGTGCGTCGCCATATTTAAAGTCTATTTCATGCTGGCCGGGGGCAACCTCGTGGTGGGAGGCCTCAATTTCAAATCCCATATCCTCCAGGGTAAGAACCATTGAACGGCGGGCATTTTCACCCATATCCACGGGGGTCAGGTCGAAGTAGCCGGCGTTGTCGTGGGTCTTTAATGTGGGCTGGCCGTTTTCATCCACCTGGAAAAGGAAGAATTCCGCTTCCGGGCCGACGCTCATTGAATAACCCATTTCCGCAGCCTCCGCCAGCACTTTCTTCAGGGCGTTGCGGGGGCAGCCTTCAAATGGTGTGCCGTCGGGGTTATATACATCGCACATAAGCCTGGCCACAGCGCCTTCCCTGGGCCTCCAGGGGAACACCACAAAGGTGCTGGGGTCCGGACGCAGGTACATGTCGGATTCCTCAATACGTACAAATCCTTCAATAGAGGAACCGTCAAACATCAACTCTCCATCCAGAGCCTTTTCCAGTTGCTCAATGGTAATGGCAACGTTTTTCAAAACACCAAGTATATCAGTGAACTGCAGGCGGATAAACTTTACCTGCATTTCCCTGGCTTTGGCCAGGATTTCATTCTTAGCAGACGCTTCCATTTTTGACCACCTTTCATTTTTTTAATTTGGTTCAAGGCATTTTATTAACTTGTTAGTAATTCAACTTAATTACAACGTATAATTATGCCTTCAGGTTCTGTGCCAGGATTACCGCTTCGGCCACCTGGCGCATGGAAATTCTCTTATTCATGCTCTGCTTCTGCATCCTTTTGAATGCCTCGCCTTCAGAAAGCCCCATACTTTCCATTAATATACCCTTTGCCCGCTCGACAATCTTCCTGGTCTCGATGGCCTCTTTGAGTTCCTTGACCTTATTCTCCAGGTCGACTATTTCCTGATAGCTTGACATGGCCAGTTCCACCGCGGACATCAGCGTAATCTCATCCAATGGTTTTAGCAGGAGGGCGGATACTCTGGACTCCTTGGCCTTTTCCAGAATGGACTGGGTAAACTTCGAAGCCACCACCACCACCGGGGCAAGTTTGTCTTCATGGAGTATCTTTGCCACTTCAAGGCCATCCATGCCCGTAAGCCCCGCCTCAATTATCAGCAGGTCTGGCTGCCTGGCCCTCACCATCTTCAGGGCGCTGAGCCCGTCGCCGGTTTCCCCTACTACCCAGTAGCCAAGCTTTACGAGGATGGATTTGATATTTTTTCTAAAGGCATCATCACTGTCGACTAACACTATTCTCTGCTCGGCCATTGGAGAGAGCCTCCCGTATAATGTTTAATTAAACAATAAATACCAGAAAAGAACAGCAAAAGCCCCCGGCAGATTGATAATCTGGAGGGCATCATCGCCTTAAAAAACTAGATACACCATTGTATCTATAATATTATGTTTTTCGATATAACTATTATAACTGTAGAATTGATATGGCGCAATAGTTTTTTTAGGCGTTAGCGTAAAATCTGCTGCACCTCTTCCCCGATCCAATCCATAATATACCTGATACCCGGATCATTAACTTAAGTTTTATTCTCTGAAATACAATACAAAAATTTTGGGCAGATCCGCCGCCCATCTTAGTCAACTTTCTTTTTCTTTTAATTGTATTCTCTATATTATCTTTTTACCCCTACCATATTGCTTTAATCTCTTTTCCATTTATCCCCCCCAAATCGTTAATCAAAAACAAAAACGCCCTTATACAGAACATTTTAAAATGATCTGCAAAAGGACGCCATTGCCCCATAAAACTATTTA
>CBEULQ010000042.1:0-10647 GCA_965543975.1 uncultured Desulfocucumis sp.
CCGAGGAAAATGAAAAATTTTTTCTGGAGACCGGAAATATAGTTACTCCGACAATTGTAATATAAGAGGTATTTAAAAAAGTATTAATGAATTATGGTGAGGAAGCAGCCGTTATGGTTGCCGCTCAAATGAATAACACAAGAGTAATTGAATTGACTGAGAGTTTGTCTTTACTAGCGGCCAATCTCAGCATAAAGCATGGTCTGCCGATGGCTGACGCAGTAGTTTACGCAACGGCAACAGCGTTAGAGTGCCAGGTGGTTACAAGCGATAAACATTTTTCTGATTTAGATAATGTTATCTTTATTAAGTAATTTAGGTGCCAATTCCTCCGCATTTGCGCAGGTATAATCAAGTATATCCAGCAATTCCGGAATAATTTCATCTTTTGGATTACGGTATACTGAAACAGTCTGTAAACCACGGGGATATCATTTAAAGGATGGTGTTTCCGTGGTCTTTTTATGTTTCGGGAAGGGCATGACGGCGATAGTTGCTGTACTGCCGTGGTTAAGGATGGCTGAGACTATCAAGCATTGATCGATAAAATACTACAGTATATGATAGAAAGGAAGCTTAAACTTGATCCAGATAGCCGATCAACACATGTGCTGGATGCTTTTGTTTAGATAGTTGCGGCAAAGGGCAAGCATAATACTTTAGAAATATTAAAGACAAAAATTATCAGTTAAGCCCAATTTGGAGGGGGACCATGTGATGGACGTTTACAGAAAAATTACGGCTGCGAAGTATCTTACCGAAGAGGCCGATGAGTATCGAGCCATTATGCGGTTTTTCCTTTTGCAACACCGTACGCATAATCATTTTGTGGAGTCTACCGATGTCTGGGCATACGTAAAAATGCGGTTCCTGGACTATACGGAAGAGAAATGCCAGTACCACCTAGACCAACTGCAACAGTGGGGAGCAATCCGGGTGCTTCCAATCCGGACACGGCCCAAGGACATCTCCGATGTCCGCAGGCGTCCGAAAACTTACCAGATTGAACGAATTGCTCTCCTCCTGGAGGAGGCCCGGCTGGCCGAGGAGCAGGAGCGGGCCGCAAAGCTGAACCCATCCGCGCTGGATGATATGATCCGGAGCCTGGAGGATTTGGCGCAGGTGATGTCCGCCTTCTCCCTCCAGGCATCCGGTAGCGATCAGGCCAGGGTATACAAGCTCTGGCAATCCGTATACCGCTCCTTTGACACCTTTGCCCGCAGCGCAGACAGCTACATGCTCGGACTAATCCAGAACCAGCCAAAGACTGTGGACATAGAGCGGTACGAGGAATACAAAAACCGGATCCGGGACTACTTGACTGATTATATCAGCCGTCTTTTCGAACAGCGGGACCATGCCCGCTACCTGCTCCTCAACCTGGAACGGGAGAAGGATTTCCTTGCGGATTGTTGCGCCGCCCAGTCCCGGCGCGAGCTTTCGGCCGACGCCCTGGTGGATGACCATGAACTGGCGGTCAAACGCTACCGGGAACAGGTAGACACCTTAATTCGTTATTTTGCCCGGCATACCCGGTCAACACAGCGGAGTGATGTGGATGTTTTGATCGGCCAGGCCCGGGGCTTTATCGTAGAGATTTCCAATCACGTAAAGCGACTCAGCCTCCAGCAGAGGGGCGGCTCCATTCATGAACAGCAGCTTTTGCAAATGGCCCGTACCTTTGCCGACATTTCTCCCGAAAATCTGGAACAGGCCGAATGGCTGGCCCAGGTGGCCTTCGGCGCCACTCTCCCGCTCCATTTTAAAGGACAGGCTCCTCCTCCCGCCGACCAGCAGGCCTGGGAAACAAAACCCGCCGAGGTGCCCCTGCAGTCGGTCCGGCGAGGGCAGCGCCAGAGGATTCGGCCGGCTGCCACCCGGGACCGGACAGTGGAAGAGTTTAATCAGCTACAAGAGCAAGCCGAAGAGCGTTTGCGGAAGCTGCGGGAATTGGAGGTACTGTTTGGCTCCTCCGGCATCCTGGACCTCAGCTATCTGCACCTGGCAACCCCCGATTCGCGCCGGAAAGTGCTTGAGTTGGTTAAGAGGGCCGAGGCCGGAAATGGCACTGCCACGGTAGGGTATCGCGACTGGCGGGTGGTGTTGGAGGCGGTGTCTTTGCCCACCGGAGTCATCACGGCTCCGGATGGTTTTCTCTACCGCAAGCCCTTTATCCTGAGGCTGCAGAAAGGAAGGATTCACCCTTGAGTGTTCAGGCCAAATATGAAGAGCGGCGTATGGCGTTACACGACTTGCTGGACCGGGTTCTGGTAACCCGGGGGAGCAGCCCTGACGCTTATCGCCGGATTTTTCTCCATTACCATTGGCTGAAGGAGTGGTTTCGGGAACGTCCGGGGTGGAGACTGGCGCAGTGGGAGGACTCCTACCGGCTGGAGCGTGTTCCGGCCCGGGCAGTACCGGGTCGGGGGATGGAAGGCTTGAAGGAACCCCTGGATTACGCCTGTTTATGCTGGATTCTCTGGTTCGCATCAATGCGGTCCGGTAACGCCCAGGACTGGTTTGCGCTTTCGGAACTGGCCCGGGAGGTGCAGGAGATTTCGGAAGGGCGGTTCACCATGGAGAACCGCCCCCACCGGGAGTCTTTTGTCCGGGCGCTTCGGCTCTTGCAGCGGCTCGGTGTTCTTACTGCCTATTCGGGCGACGAGGATCACTGGGTGCGGGCTGAGGACAGAACCGACCCTAATGCGGAAGTCCTCTATGATCTGGCTCCCCATTCTCCCCGCTTGCTGGTAATAGTGAGTGAAGAGGCGATGGGAGCCATTAACGAAAGCGATGCCGGGCAGCCTGTTCTTCCTCTGGTGGCAGATGAACTTCCGCCCCTGCAGCGGGCCTGGCGGGCCTTGCTTATTGGCCCGGTTCTCTGGCGGGGTGATGACCCCGAGGCTTTTGCCGCGCTAAAAGAACGTGCCCAGGCGGTGGCCGATGACCTGAGCAACTCTCTTGGCTGGCAGATCGAGATGGGGCTTGACTTCGCCCGGGTTTGGCGCACCACAACCGCCCGGGGGGCCGCAGGCCTGTTGCTGGAGGTGGGGGCTAGCCTCAATGCCGTGCAGGAGGATGATGTTGCACCGCACATCCGGTATTACTTTCACCCGGTCCTGCTGCTGATAGGCAAAATCCGGGATGAGCTGGCGACAGGGCGGCTGTCGGCCGGGCCTGAAGGAGATGTGCGTTTGCGCGAGGGCGATCTCAGGGATTACCTGGTCGGCCTGGCGGAGGCGCACCGGGGACAGTGGGGCCAGGAGATGCAGAAGATGAGCATGGGCCAGTTGATTGAACTCATTTACCGGCAGATGCGCAGAATCGGCTATTTGCGAGGGCCGGACGCAAAAGGGTACTGTTACCTGCTGCCCGGTGCCGCAAGTGCCGTGGGCTATTACCAGGAACCGGCGGAGGCGACCTTGTCCCATCGCAAGGAGAAAGATGAATTTATACAGGCTTCGCTATTCGACGGGCTGCCGGATTGGAAAGAAAGGGACGAGTAATGGATTTGCTGAGAATACATACCGGAACTATGTATAAAATGGCCGAAGAACTTCCCGGCGGGCCGGCCGGGTGGGCGGTCAACCGTCTGATTTTCCGGGACTGGTGGCACTGGAAAGACCAGGAGTTGCAGGCCGGGCTGGGCAACATGGCGCTGACTGGTCAGAATGAGAGCGGAAAATCCTCCTTGCTGGCTTTGGCCGCAACACTGCTGGACGGAGACACAACCCCGCGCAGGCTTGATCCCTCTCTCTCCCCGGACCGGTACCTTCATTATTTTTTGTTGGGGAAGGATCACGATAATCCGGAGAACTTGGAAGTTTTTTCCTATAAGGCCCGGGTCGGTTATGTGGCCATGGAGTTACGGCGCGGACGGGACGGGCGTTATCTTACTATCGGAATGGGGGTGGACGCCTCCCAGGCCGTCCAGGGAAGGATACGGGAGTGGTGGGGCTTCATTATTCCCGGCCATCGTTTCGGGCACCATTTCAATGTCCGGGACAAGGACGGGATTTGTTTCGGGCTGCAGGACTTCCGGCAATTGTCGGCCCTGGGGATTGTGGTGGACGGTGAAGGGGAAGTGTCGCCCGAAGCCACGGTGGTCACTACCAAGCGCCACATCTACCGGCAGCAGGTGAACGACCACCTTTTTAAAATGGAAGATGACGACTACCGGGCATTGATAGAGTCGCTGGTTTCGGCGCGCCGGCCCAAAATTGTGCAGGCCACCCAGGAAGGGCCTGAGAAAGTCTGCCAATTGTTGCAGGAATCGCTGCCTCCACTACCGGGTGAGCAGATGGACAACTTATCGGCGGTGATAAATAACCTTGAACTCCACCAGCGGAATTTAAAAGATCTGGAAGACCAGGCGGAAATGGCCGAGGAGATCGACCGCCGGCACTACTCGCTTGTGGAGGTGCTGGTGCAGCAAGCCGCCCAGGAGTACAGCAGCCAGCTCGGATCTTATGCCAATGTCGTGGGACGCTTTCATAAGGCGGAAAACCAGCGGGATGAGGCCCGGACGGCCATCGACGAATTGGATAACAAAATCCGGGATATGAATACAGCCATGTCGCTGGCCAGGTCGGAACTGTCCGCCCAGCGGGTGGACGTGGCAGAACTGCCCGCACAGCTCAAGCAAGCCCAAAGCCGGGAAGAAAACTCTGGAAAAAACTACCTGATAACCGGTGAAAACCTGGGCAGGATTACTAAAGAGATGGATGAAACCAACAGCGACCTCAGCCATATCCAAACGGAGTTCAATAATGACCGCCGTCGTATTGTCCTTCGCCTGGACGAGCAAATCCGGGCTGCCTACAGCTTAAGTTGGACAGAGGCTGGGGAAGTACTGCGGGTGGCCCGGGACCACACCCTGACACTTGACCCGTCCGAATCTATTGACCAGGTTCAGGCTGCAACGCCGGAATCCGCCTATCTGATCGGGAAGAGCCAGGAAATGGCGGAGCAGTGCCGTACTGTTCGCGATCGCCTGAGGGTGATGGCGGACAGGGAACGTGATTTTCAGCAACAGGAAGGGATTTTGGACGGCCTGCGCGGGGAATGGCAGCTTGCGGTGGACAATGTGAACCGGGTTGAGGACCATCTGGCGGAGGAAAAGGAACGGCTGGTGAAGTCCCTTGAGGATTGGCAAGATGGCCATCCGGAGTTGGAACTGCAGGATTACCGGCTGGCGACTGTGCGGGGTGCCGTGCTGGATTTGCAGGTGGTACCTGAACAGGGCCACCATGATCTGTTGCAGCCACTCCGGGCACAAGCCGGGGAGCGTCGTTTAGAACTGCAATCCGATCAGCAAAGGGCATTGGCGCGGGCAGATGCCATCGGCCGGGAGATTGACGGGCTGGATGAAAAGATTCGCGGGCTGGCTGAAAAAGGCCTTCAACCGTTCCGCTCGGCCATACGTAACGCCGCCCGTACAGAGGTAAATGATGTCAAATCGCTTTATGAGTGGGTCCGTTTTCGTCCGGATGTAAATCCGGAAGTGGCGGTCCTGGTGGAAGCCGCCTTATTGGAGGCCGGGGTGCTGGATCTGGCTGTTCCAGCCGGTGACACACCTTTAGCCGATGCCTGGCTTTGGGCCTCCCGGCCCGTGAAAGGTCAGTCACTGGCTACGGTAATGGAACCGGAGAAGGATGCGCCGGACCTTGTCCATGCGGTACTGTCGACCATCGGCTGGGGCGAGGGGCAGGGCGACCACTGGGTGGCTCCGGACGGACGCTGGCGGCATGGGTTGGCGGAGGGACAGGTGGCGCCCTGGATGCGGGAAACGCCCGGGTTGGTCGGTGCCCACCGCCGGCAGCAGGCCCTTGCTGAGCGGATTAACCGCCTTCAGGAGGCTAAACAGTCGGCGGAAGATAAGCGGACGGAGGCCCTGGCCGAGTCTGAATTGTACCGGGCTTCGCTGGAGTCGGTGGACCGGGCTTTGGACCAGTTGGACCAACTGCTGTGGCAGGCTCTTTTCAAAGCTATTCATAACCTGGAGAGTGCCAGGGATGCCGCACAAAAGGCGAAGCAGGCGCTGGATGCCGCCAGGCCTCTGGCCGATGCCGCCAGGCGGGACTTCGAGGCCGCACAAGCCCTGTACCGGGAAGCGGTGCGCCAGGCGCCTTTTACCGGGGAACTTAACGGGGACGGACTTGATCGTTTTGTTGATGGTTTGAAGGAGTTTTCTCAAAACATCAGTGCGGTGACACAATTGTATGGGAGCCTGGAGCAATGGATGAAGCAATACCGATATAAAAGTGAGCAGATAAAAAAACTTGAGGGGTTGCTCAAGGATTGGAAAACCCAGCAGTTAGCCGCGGAGCGGGAATATTTGGCTGCGCAGGCTGAGGTAACGGCCCTTAAACAACGGATTCAGGACCCTGATATAGCTGTGGCCCTTGCCGCCCGCCAGCGGCTGGAGGATCAGATTCAGCAACTAGAAAGCGAAATAGACGCTGCCAAAGAAGATAAAATTGAGAAAAAGGGCAAATACGAGGCAGCATTGGAGCAGTTGGCATACTTGGAGCCGGAAGTTCGGACCGCCAAACAATTGCGGGATGAGAGGCGGAGTCTTTTGCTGGAGCGGCTCTCCCTTCACCCGGACTTTGCAGCGGAAGCCGACCGCTTGACGTCTGAAGCCGAGCATAAGCCCGGTTCCTTACGATTGCTTCCCAATCTGGTGGATAACATCACCGACTTGCGGGAGGCCATTGATGAGCGGAAGACGGAGCTTATGAAGTGGTTTCAAAAGGTGGCTGACGAATTGGTTGAGTACAGGCCCACTCACAGCAAGACCTTCGACCGAATCGTCTTTTTTGACGAGGCGCGCCGGGAAATGACGCCCCGGGAATTGTATGAACGGCTGGTTGACCGCCAGGAGACGACCCGGAAATTGATTGACGCTGAGGAGCGGAACCTTTACGAGGAAATAATCTGCAACGACCTCCTGGACGAGTTAATCGACCTGATGGCCGGGGCCATGGACTTTCGTATAATAATGAACCGGAAACTGGAAGGGCTGAAGTCATCCAGCGGGGCTTACTTTTCCTTCAAGCTGGACTTCCGGGCAGACTCGGTGCCGGGTGTCCGGGTGGGACGGGCGCTTGGCGAACTGAACCTGGTGGGCGTGAAGTGGCTGACCGGTGAGCAGCGCCACCAGTTGGCAAAGCTGATCCGGGACGAGGTGGAGCGGGCCAGGCGGGAGGCCCAGGCCCAGAACCGGACCGTGGGTTATCTGGAAGCCATCCAGATAACCCTTGACTACCGGCAATGGTACGAATTCCGGCTTTTTAGCCACGAACCGGGACACAAACCGGAGCCAATAAAAAACCGGGGCTTTGGCACCCGGAGTATGTTCGGCCGTTCCTGGGCTTTAGCCGTGCCGATCGTAGCCGGGGTGGCGGCCCGTTATGACGCCGCCCGGGACCCCGATGTTCCCCGGATTGTTTTTTTGGACGAGGTTTTTGCGGGCTTTGACCCTAAGAATCAAGCAACATACCTGCGCTATCTAAAAGAGTTGAAACTTAACTGGATAATCACTTCCCCCGAAGATATGCCTTACAGTGACCAATTGCCGGCGGTTATGAGCTACCAGATGTATCTCTCTGGCACTACCCACACCGCCTATCCGAGCCTTTGGGACGGGCAGAAGGTGACGGATCCCTTTGAATTGTCCGGCCAGGTCGCGCAGATGAGTGTTGCCGACAAGAAAGAGGGGTTGGGGGCGTAATGGACGCAGCGGGCATTGCGCGCCGGATGAGGGCGGTCGGGATAGGTTTTTTACTGGATAAAGCCCGGGCAATACTGGAGAGATCCGGCAGATCATTGGAAGAACTGCGGGAGGACCCGGCTACCTTGCGCGGTGTTATTCATCTAAATCTTGCAGTTGCCGAGCAGAAGGCGCTGGCTGATTTCTGGGGACACCGGCGGCTGGCCGGCAATAATGGAGCAAAGCAACAAGTCCAGATTCGTCTAACGGATCTGCATGAAAGGTTAAGGCAATATGGGACCGATTTGTTTTCGGTGCTGGAGGCGGACGGAGGTTCCTTCTGTACCAGGGCTGACCGGGTGACTGCCCTGGTGGAAGCGCTGGCCTGGGACCATCAACGGTTACGGGTGGAATTTGCAGGCAGTGCAAACGTTCTTTCGTGGCTTGAAGGCCTGTTGAAGGATACCCAGTCGGGGAAATGGTTCAGACGGGCCTGGAACGGCGACCGGGAGGCGGCGGTGACGGCGGTAAAAAGTGTTGCCCTGGCCATTGGTGAGCTTCCTGTGACCGGGGAGTCTCATCTGGCCATGTTTGCCGCACGGGTTACCGGTGACCCCCACCGCTTTGACCAGGGGACGCCGGCCGGGCAACTGCTTTTGATGGCCATCGGAGAGTTGTTTGGTTACGCCCCCGGCCGCGACCATCTGCCTCCACCTGTCTGGCGGGCGCTACAACTGGGCCAGGCCAGCCTGGAGGTGGACGGTATTTCCTCTGACGTGGCGGTAGCCAACTTCCGTGATTCCAGGCATCCGGTGATCCAAGCTATGGCAGATCACGGCGGCGGATGGAAGATTCCCCTCCGGGAGGTGCGCGAGCTTCAACATACCCAAGTGTACGAACGGGCAGCCTACGTGCTGGAAAATCCATCGGTATTTCAAACCTTTGCCGATCGAACGCGGCATTGGCCGCTTGACGAACGCCCGCTCCTGGTCTGCACCGCCGGGTTCCTGAGCTCCGCTGGTTACCAGCTGATGGAGAAGCTGGCTGGGGCGGGTTACAGGCTCTATTATGGAGGGGACTTTGACTCAAACGGGATATCTATTGCCTTGGCGCTGAAGCAGCGCTTTCCCGCACTTATTTTATGGAGAATGAGCATAGAAGATTACCGGACGGCTCTTGCCCTGCGGACTGTACCGATTAATTTATCGCCAAAGGATGTTACCTCACTGGGGCGGGTGGAAGGGGAACTGGCCGAGGTGGCCCGGGCGATGGTAAACACAAAAAAACCCGCTTACCAGGAGCAGGTGGCCGACCGGCTTTGGGCCGATCTGGAGAAACAGCGGCGAGTGCAGTATTAAAAGCGGGTCTTGTTTGTCTGGAAGAGAAGAAGACTTATGCTGAAAATAAGTTGTTGTATAGTAAGCTCCATTATAACAAGTATTAAGTAAGCTTGATTGTTATGGATATTATTGCCTCGGTACGGCATAATTTTTTTCATTTTAGAAGAGAATTTAAAAAAGCTTCTTTTAAAATGAAGTACTGGGGGGTGGCCTCAGTTAAAAAGAACAGGGTGTTCGTAGGTCTGGGGCTGGTTGTCACAGCCGTCTGGCTGCTGCTTTTATGGAATACACATTATTTACCCCTGCCGGCCTTAAACGTCGCTAAGCATTTTCAATATGTTGACAACGAGCACAAGGCGGGCAGTACATACAAAATTAAAGATGAAAAAGGCGTCCTGTTAACAATTGTTTCCCGCCGGGTGCTGGCAGGCGATGAGTTAATAACATCGAACGGAAATCACTACAGAATACAAAAAGTGGACAGTAATTCGGCTGCCGCCAAGTTTCTTGGGATGGATAAGGAATTTTTAGCATACAATGAATATTTCTCAGAAGTGACAATTCCGGCGGCGGCGACTGAGTGGAGCAAACGGCCAGTGGCTATTTATCATACACACACCGATGAATCCTACCTTCCATCCGATGGCAGGTTCTCCATACCTTTTAACGGGGGAATTATTCAAGTAGGGGATTCTTATAAAACTACCCTGTCACGTGAGGGGGTAAATGTTCTGCATGATAAAACCCCTCACGATCCCCATGACAATAACGCTTATTACCGCTCCCGCAGAACTGCATTTCAATTAATGAAGAAAAACCCCATTGCTATATTTGATATTCACCGGGACGGGGTGGATGATCCCGAAATTTACAGGGAATACATCGACAATAAAAATGTAGCCCAAATTCGTATCGTTGTGGGGCGGCAAAACCCCCATATGGCGACAAACCTGGATTTTGCCAAACGGATGATGGCCTATGCCAATAAAATCAACCCGACCATTGTCAATGAAATTTTCATAGCCCATGGGAATTATAATCAGGATCTTATGTCCACCGCGGTCTTGCTGGAAGCCGGAACCTACACCAACCAAAAGGAGGAAGCCATAAAAGGCGTTCAACTTCTTGCCTCCGCTGTCCCTATGGTGCTGGGCATTACCGGACCGCCGGAAAAACCCGATGAAGAACAGTCTGGAGCGTGGTCGGCCCTGGTGTGGATTATGGCTTTGACACTATTTAGCGGGGGTGCCTTTGCTCTCCTGAACGCCGGCAGCCTGAAAGGGGCCAAAAAACGCCTGTCCTATTTCTACAGAGCTGAACTGGCCGGTGTGCTGAGCTCTTTGTTCAAGACAATTCCCATAGAAGATTGGCGGAAAACAGTAGGAGAAAAAAAGAAAAAACTATTTGGATATATCCGCCGCCTCAACAATAGATAGTTAGTGTGTGCTTAATTCCACTGATATAGCTCGCTCACAAGGAAATACTTTACTATTGACCATCCACCTGGTGAACTGATATGATATATTCTTGCCGGCGGAAAGCCGGTAAAAAAATCAGGTGCACTGGTGGAATAAACTACCGGTTGACCGGGGC